>CAIXIZ010000102.1 GCA_903919625.1 uncultured Verrucomicrobiota bacterium | reverse complement strand
CCTGTTGGCGCGGGTTTTTTTGTCGGTTGTATTTCGCCGGTATGCTGCGGTCACCGCGCCTTGCGGCCGCCGCCTGCCCCGCCATCATTTGGCCGTGACGGCAAAGCGGAAATCCGTCCGGCTGGCAAAGGTGGCGCCGGGACGCAGGACGATGGACGGAAAATTATCATGGTGGATCGAATCGGGGAAATGCTGCGTTTCCAGGCACAGGAAACCCCGCTGGGCTCCCCCACCGCCTCGGCGTGGTCCAGGACCGCCGGCGAAGGCCGGCGGCTGCCCCGTCACCCCTGGGGCGGCCGCCGCCGGGGTGGGTGCCGCGGGCGCGGGTGCCGTAGGCATGCTCAACCGGCTCGTGTAAAGCTGCACGCCCGGTTCGGTGGTCCACACTTCCATGCTCCGGCCTGAACTCGGCTCGGTAACCCGGGCGGCGAGCGTGAGCACTCCGTCATTGTCCCTGGCCCGGTTGATGATGAAACTGTCATCATAGTTCGCCCCTTGGCCGAGCTGTGCCGCCCGTGCGCCCAGCGCCGTCGCTTTCGTAAAATCGAGCGGTGTATCTTTTACCGGCTTGAATTCACCCGTGGGAATTTTCGACGTATTGAACACGGTGGTGCGGTCGGCGTTGATCGTCAGTTCATGACCGCTGGTGCCCCCGGAACCGGCGAGGTTGAAGTAAGCGTGGTTGGTGAGGTTGACGAGCGTGGGCTTGTCGGTGGTGGCGGAGTATTCGAGGCGCAGCTCATTTTTGTCGGTCAAGGTATAGGTGATGCTGGTCGTGAGGGTGCCGGGGAATCCGCCCGAACCGTCGGGACTGACGCAGGTCAGCGTGAGGCGCGCACCGTCTGCGGGCAGCACGGGGCCGGCTTTCCAGTTGACCTTGGCGAGGGCGGCGCTGCCGCTGTGGAGCGTGTTGGCCCCGTCATTTTTTTCGAGGGTGTAGTCCTTGCCGTCGAGCGTGAAAGCCGCCCCGGCGATGCGGTTCGCCACACGGCCTTGCACCGCCGCGGCATTGGTCCCCCGCTGGGCGGCGGCCAACGTGGTGATCGGGGCGACGACATTCACCATTTTGCCCTCGCGATCCGGCACATTCAGCTCGGCGACGGCCGCGCCGACGGTCACGATCTTGGCAGTCATGCCGTTTTTATTGGTCAGGGTGAGCAGCTCGACATCGGTGCCATCGGCCATCTGGCCGAGGACGGCCCTGGTCACGCCGGGGATTGGCGGGGCTGTTTTGACGGCTTCGGTGGTCGTGGTCGTTGCTGGGGCCGGTTCTGCACCTGGCAGAGGGCAGATGGCCAGAATGCAGCTGGCGAGGAACAGGACGGGCTTGGCCGGGAATGAGAGCTTCATGGGGGCAGGGATGACGGGTGGACAGGGGTGGACCGGAGGCTAGACTTCGGAGGCAATCGCACAAGGCGATTTCGTTCCCGTCAACTTTTCTTGCCTGGCTGATGGAGCCGGGGGCTGATCCCCGCCCTTGCGCAGGCTTGCACGCGGCCGCATTTGCGCGAGGCTGGGCGCGCATGATCGAAGTCGAGGCCCTTTCCAAAAATTACGGCGCATTTGCCGCCGTGCGCGAACTGTCCTTTGTGGTGCGACCCGGCGAAGTGCTGGGACTCGTCGGTCCCAATGGCGCCGGCAAGACCACCACCCTGCGCTGTCTCGCGGGCATCATCCCCGCCAGCAGCGGACTGGCCCGCATCGCCGGTCACAACGTGGCCGACGATCCCGTGGAAGCCAAACGCGCCCTCGCGTTTTTCCCGGATGAACCCCGGCTGTTTGAGTATCTCACGGTGCGCCAGCACCTGAATTTCGTCGCCCGGATCTACGGCGTGGCGCACCACGAGGCGCTGGCACAACCCCTCCTCGAGGAACTGGAGATCGCGGACAAGGCCGACGAACTGCCGGGGGCGCTCTCGCGGGGCATGAAGCAGAAGCTCGCCATTGCCTGCGGTCTGCTGCACTCGCCCAAAGTGATGTTCTTTGACGAACCGCTCACGGGACTGGACCCGCTCGGCATCCGCCGGATGAAAGACTCAATCCTGAAACGGGCCCGCGAGGGCGCCACCATCGTGCTCAGCTCGCACTTGCTGCATCTGCTCGAGGAGGTGTGCTCCCATGTCCTGATTTTGCAAAAGGGTGAAAAGATTGCCGACGGGACGCTGGCCGAAGTCGCCCTGCGTTTCAGCCAGGGCGAAACGGGCGTGGGGCTGGAGGAAATCTTTATCCGCGCCACCGGCGGCAGCGGGCGCTGAGCGGCATCTGGCCGCTGCTATCCGGACTGACCCGCCATGATTTCCGCTCTCTTCTATTTACGGCTGACCTCCCTCCAGAACAACGTGCGGACGCGGCTGCGGCGGCTGCGCCAGCCGAAGTATCTCCTCGGGGCAGTTGTCGGGGTGGCTTATTTCTGGTATTTCTTTTTCCGCCCGTTGGGTGGCGGGATGCGGGCCGCCACCCTGACCCGTGCGGTGAAGGGCCTGCCGGTGGCGCCGGGCTTTTCCGGCGAAATGCTGGCTGCCTTTGGCGCTTTGTTGCTGCTGGCCTTTGCCACCCTGGCGTGGATCCTGCCCACGGAGAAACCGGGACTGGCTTTCACCGAGGCGGAGGTGGCATTCCTCTTTCCCGCGCCGCTCAGCCGGCGCATGCTGATCCATTTCAAGCTGCTCAGTTCGCAGTTCAGGATTCTTTTCACCTCGCTGTTTTTCACCCTGCTGACCAACCGCTGGAGCACCCTGGGGGGCAACGCCCTGACCCATGCCCTCGGCTGGTGGGTGATCCTCTCCGCGTTGAGCCTCCACTCCGCCGGGGCGGTGCTCACCCTCACGCGGCTCATGGACGGCGGCGTCAGCCCGTTAAAAAGACGGATGACGGTGATCGGCGGCCTCGCCCTGGTGCTGCTGGCCACGGTCGCCTGGGTCTGGCATGACCTGCGTGCCCCGACTGCGGCAGAAGCCGCCGGCCCGGGGTCGCTGCTGGTCTACGGGCTGGCCCAGCTCAATGGCGGCGCCCTGCGATGGCTGCTGTGGCCCTTTCGGCTCGTGATCCGGCCGTTTCTTGCGCCTGACACCGCGGGATT
>CAIXIZ010000101.1 GCA_903919625.1 uncultured Verrucomicrobiota bacterium | reverse complement strand
CGCGGGCGGACGCGATGTGGCGCTCGCGGCGTTTTTCGCGGGCATTGCGCCGACGGCAGCCGCCGCTCCGGTGGTGATGAGCTTTCTCGGCGGACAGGTGGCCTTTGTGGCCGGGGCGTTTCTGCTCACCAACCTGGCGGTCGCCGCGCTGCTGCCCGCAGTGCTGCCCTCCGTGCTGGGGGCGGCCACGCCGGATTTGTTTCAGCATGTGCTGGGCAACGTGGCGAAGGTGGTGTTTCTGCCCATCGGCCTGTCGTGGCTGCTGCGGACACTTTACCCGGGCGCGGCGACGTGGCCGGCGCGGCTGCGCAACGTGTCGTTTGGCGCGTGGGCGTTGGCGATGTTCCTGGCGATGGCCAACGCCTCGCACTACCTGCACACGCAGACGGTGCCCCAGGTCGTGCTCGCCCAGATCGCGGCGGTAACGGCGCTGGTGTGCGTGGCGAACTTCGCGCTGGGCCGCGTGGTGGGCGGGCGGGAGTTTGGGCGCGAGGGCAGCCAGGCGCTGGGACAGAAGAACACGGCGTTCTGCATCTGGCTCGCGATCACCTACGCCAGCCCGCTCATCGCGCTCGGGCCGACGTGCTATGTGCTCTGGCACAATCTCTGGAACTCGTGGCAGCTCCACCAGGCCGGGCGGCGAGGAGTGATTGCCAAATGAAGTAACGATCCCCGGAGCAGGCTCCAGGGCATTGCAGACAAGAGGCGGTGCTGGTCGCCGACCTCCGATCCGGGCGTCGTCAAGCGACGCCCCTTGTTGCTACCCCGACCAAGCCGAAGCCAGCTTCGGGGAATCAGACCCGATGGTATGAACCACGGATTTCACGGATGGGCACAGATGAAACGGAACGGCATTTTCTGCAGGCCCGGTCGCTGAACGGGCTGGGTTGTGCTGACGGAATGCCAGGTCAGCGACCTGACCTACAGTTGCCCAACCTGGGCAAATCTCACCCGCCGCCGAAAAATTTTATGATGCGGCGCAGCGAGGCGGTGAGCGCGATGATCTCCTCGTCGGTGTTGTAGACGTAGAAGCTCGCGCGGACACTGCTGGGCAGGCCGAGCTTTTTCATGAGCGGCTGGTTGCAATGATGGCCACCCCGCAGCGCGATGCCGTCTTCGTCGGCGAAGGTCACCACATCGTGGGCATGCACATCCTTCAGGGCGAAGCTCACCAGGCCGGCGCGCGGCGAGCCGGGGCGCGGGCCGAGCAGGCGGATGCCGGGGATTTCGGCGAGCGCGGCGGCAGCCCGGACGGCCAGCGCATGGTCGTGGGCGGCGATGGCGGGGCGGCCGAGCGCGTCGAGCCAGTCCATCGCGGCGTGCAGCGCAATGGCGTCGCCAACGTTGGGCGTGCCGGCCTCGAAGCGTTCGGGCGAGGGCTTCCACTGGCTTTCCTGCCAGTCAACATTCGAAATCATGCCGCCGCCGGTCTGCCACGGCGGCAGGACATCGAGGAGCGCCCGACGGCCGTAGAGCACGCCGATGCCGGTCGGGCCGGCCATCTTGTGGCCGCTGAATACGAGAAAATCGCAGCCGAGTGCCCGCACGTCGAGCGGCTCGTGGCCGGCGGACTGCGCGGCATCAATGAGCGTGAGTGCTCCGACCTTTTTGGCGCGGGCACAGAGGTCGGCGACGGGATTGATGACGCCAAGGGTGTTGGAAATGTGGGTGAACGCGAAGACTTTTACGTCGGGCATGAGGAGCGCATCGAGTTTGGCGAGATCGAGGCCGTGCTCGACATCG
>CAIXIZ010000100.1 GCA_903919625.1 uncultured Verrucomicrobiota bacterium | reverse complement strand
GGCTTCACGGGTCTGGGCACGGTCGGCAAAAATTTCCAGGATGACCTCCTGGCGGTCGATGACGGCGCCGCCAAACAGCTCCTCCCAGTTGCGCTGCTGGGCGGGTGACAGGGCTTCGTCGATCACGATTACATCGGCTCCGTCGGCTTTGGCCTGTTCCACAAGTTCGGCGGCCTTGCCGCTGCCGAGCAGCAGCGCCGGGGTGGGGGAGCGGAGATTGACCAGGACGGTCTGACTGACCGTGAGGCGGAGGTTTTCCACCAGCTCTTGCAGTTCGCTCAACAGCTCGGCCCCTTCGCCGTCGGCCATCCTCGCGGTCTGCACACCGACAAG
Source organism: uncultured Verrucomicrobiota bacterium (assembly GCA_903919625.1). GTDB lineage: Bacteria > Verrucomicrobiota > Verrucomicrobiia > Opitutales > Opitutaceae > CAIYUN01. The sequence continues at coordinate 2,543 of CAIXIZ010000100.1, read as the reverse complement.
AAAGGCGCGTTCGAGTTTGGCGGGACGGGTGGTGTCAAGGAAATCGGCCATGAGTTCGCGCCGACACAACGCGGCCGGCGGGCAAAGTCAATCGGCCCACACCCGTCGCCCATCCGGGCGGGTCAGCCAAATGCCCGCGCCGGGAGGGCGACCGTTTACTTTACCGGGCTCAATTTGACCAGCACCACACCATGGGAGGGTACGGCGGCGGCAAATTTATCGCCGAAAGCCCCCAGGTCCTTTTGCCGCCAGAGATCGCGTACGATGCGTTGTCCGGTCACGCCCAGATCCTGCCAGGTAACAGCGACGGTTTCCTCTTTCGGGCCGACGTTGAAGAGGCCAACCGCGAGCGAGCCATCGGCCAATGGGCGGGCCAAGACCAGACCATTGCCAACCGGATTGTCGGGCGGGACTGCCGGTGCGGCGGTGGCCGGTGCGGGCGGGGTGGGCGCAGTGCCGGGTGGACCACCGCCGAATGCTCCGCCGCGCCGGCCGCGGCCGCCGCGCTGGGCGGGGGGCAGGGTGAGCGCGGAGCCGGCCACGCGGACGGCCTGTTTGCCCAAAACGTCCTGGTCCACATCCAGCACTTCGTCATTCGTCAGCAAACTGAGGGTAAATTCGTCAATGCGCTCCATGTCGCAGCCGATGAGCAGTGGGGCGGCGAGCAGTGACCAGAGGCTGATGTGCGTATATTGTTCGTCCGGGGTGAGGCGGGTGTTGTGCATGGCCATGCCGACGCTCACCCGGCCAAGCACCAGCATGTCGGGGTCGACCCAATGTCCGGGCCCGGAGTATTGTGCCCAGGCATCCTGCCCGAAGCCGATCTCGGCGATGCCATGATGGTAATCGGGCTGCCGTCCCCACTGGTCGTTGATGTCGCCGGTCGTGCGCCAGACGTTGGCGAGTTTCACCAGGTCGGCCCCCTCGTTGCGCGGCAGGCTGTTCGACAGGCTGTAAATGATGTCGCGACCGGAGGCGCGCAGGGAGCCGGACATTTCCTGGATGTCGGTCACCTTCTGACTGTCCCAGTCATACTTGAGATAGTCGAAACCCCAGGCGGCGTATTGTCTGGCATCGGCGGCCATGAAGTGAAACTCGCCAATGTGGTGATTGGCATTGCCGCCGCCGCGACCGCCCATGCCTTCGGGATTGGCGGCCGAGCCGCCGGCATAATTCGCGTACGACGTGATCCAGGGAGTCGAGTAAAGGCCGGCCTTCAGCCCGAGCGAATGGATCTCGTCAACCAACGCTTTCATGTCGGGAAATTTTTGGTTGGCGAGCAAAGCATGGTCCGGACCGGTGCGCTCCCCTTGCCAGGTGTCGTCAATGTTGATGTAACTCCAGCCATGGTTGATGAGGCCGGTGGCGATGAGTGCATGGGCGGATTTGAGCACTTTATCTGCATCCACATTGCCCGCCCAGCTGTTCCAACTGTTCCAGCCCATCGGGGGCGTGAGCGCGATCTGTTCGCCGATAATGATGCGCAGCCCACGGGTGGCCGTGCCGAGCGCATTTTTTGCGCGCACGGTCACGGCGAAATTGGGCGGGGCCTTGAACGGACCCGTGGGAGCGAGGCCGGTGAGCCGGCCGGTGGTGGGGTCGAGCACGATACCCGGGGGAAGGTTGTCGGCAGAAAATGTCAGCGGCCGGTCACCGGTCGCCGTGAGGGTGAACAAAAAGGGCGCGCCGGGCCGGACGCCAAAGACCTGGGGTCCGGTGAGCCGTGGGGTAGCCGCGGGTTTGGGGGTAAGGATTACCGGCGGGGTGGGAACCGGCGAGGACGGCGGAGGCGAATCGGCCGGTGGTTGAAGCGGGGGTGCCGGGGGAGAGGCTGGCGACTGCCCGGAGGTGGGAAGGGCGCAAACCGCGAGGACAAGACCGACGAGAACGGCGCGATTGGCCGGATAGGAAAGGGATAAGTTCATAGGCAGCACGATGCGCCAAGTCTGGCGCCGGTGGATCGGTGTCGTCAAAGGCGGTCTTACGGATCCAGCACGTTGTCCGCCAGTCCAGTCGGTAGTGCGGCGGGTCGGGTGCAGGTGCTGGCGATTTGGACATGCCGGCCCTCTGCTGAGGCGCGGTCAAAGGATTCCATCACCTCGACGAGGTGATTGGCCAGCTCTCCATTGGCCCGATGCGGGCGATCGCGGCGCAAGATTGAATAGGCCATGTCGGCCACTCCCGTGCCGCGGCCGCGCGCGGTGGAATGGGTATGGGGAACTATCTGGGGGTCCTTTACCCCTGGCAGGAACAGGCGCACCTCACCGTCGAAGCGGTTGGGGTCAGGTAATTCCAGTGTGCCAGCTGTGCCATAGATCACAATCCGGGGCAACGTCGGCCCCGGCCAGACATCAAAACTGAGGACCAGTGACGCCACGGTGCCATTGGCGAATTCGGCCGTGCTCGCATAATGGGTGGGCACCGTCACCTGGATTTTTTTTCCGGCGAGCGGTTTGCTGGTGATCGTGCGTTCGGCGATGGTGGTCCTGGCAAGGCCGGTCACCCGCGCCACCGGACCCAGCAAATCGATCAGGGCGGTGAAG
>CAIXIZ010000099.1 GCA_903919625.1 uncultured Verrucomicrobiota bacterium | reverse complement strand
TGCACCCGCCTTGCAGCCCGTTAAATCACTCCCAAACCTATGCAAATCGGCCTTGTCGCGGCTCTTGGACTCCCAAACTTGCCGAAAATGGCCGCGTCGTTTTTCGGCTGCGTAAGTCGGTGTTATTCGGGGTAATTCAGGGTTTTTCGGGGTTTTTCAGGGTTTTTAAAGGCTCCCAAACCTGATGCAGTTTAGCCCTCACCGCAGGTTATGGTTTCTGTGCCTCTTTGTGAGAAACTCCGTCTTTTTTATTCATCCCACCGGCTCTAATTTACGAGAAAAGCAAAAATCCAATCGCATTGAAAATTATCACGATCAGTCCGGCCGGCCATCGTACCCACCAAACTACCCGTGGATGAACCATCAGCAGGCAACATCCGAGCAGCAGCAAATGCCAGATGAGCGCAAAGTGGCCAGCTGAGGCTCAACATGCAGTTCAAGGTCGTGACTGGGTCGCACTTTGTGCATAGCGGACGTTGCTGGATCAAAACCGGCGCGTGAAGCCGAGTGTAATATTGTTAGTGGGATAGAAATGGATGTCGGCTAAACCCCGCCAGCCGCCCAGAGCCGTCGAACGCGCCCATAATGGACCGATTTCGATATTGGCAGAGAGTGAAGGCGCTGATGGGCTGGAACCAAGCTCTCGCACGGCCGAAGTTCGCAACGCAATACTGGCGAGATCAAAGCCAGAATATTTCTCCCATTTTTCGTATTCCAGCTTGCTGCTAAAATTGAATATCCAATCAGTTAAATTCAGGTATTCAGCCAAGCTCGCGTCGAGATTCAGGTCGAACTCGTTGTCACCAAATCGGTCTCCAGAAAAAGCTGCTGATGAAAGATTGTCATCGTGCGCAACGGAAGCTTCGGCGGAGCTAATTTTAAAGCCCTTCCACCCTGGCGATGCTGTGCCGGTCGCCTGCACGGCGGAGCAGAAAATTAGCGATGCTATAGCACAAACTATGTGGCGTATACCTATGTCGATGCGCAGCAATGGGTTTTGATTTAGACGAATCAACCAACTGTATTTGGAAATGGGTGGGGCGGAATCCATCGCGTCAGCAATCTCACCGTTCCTCCCATCATCGGCAAGCCGAGAAACGCCGCCGAATATCGGAGCATGGCCGCCAAAGAAATATCATTTACTCCGCCGAACGCCTCCCGCGCGCCTATAGGCGCGATGGCGAGCCTCACCGCAGGTTATGGTTTCTGTGCCTCTTTGTGGCAAAAGTCCGTTCACCGCCGCCGCGCGACCAGCAGCAGGCTCACGCCAAACGGAAGCGGCACGCGCCAGAAGGCCATACCCACAAACACCCGCCGCAGCAGCCCATTGAGCCAGCCGGGCGGCACTTTGTCCTCCGTGCGCGCCGCACCGCCGCGCGCGGGGAACCAACGCCGCCATTTGCGCACCAGCCACACCGCCGGATAGACCGGCACATTGGTATAGTTCACGTACACCAGCTCCCACTGCGCCGCCGGAAACAGCGAGCTCAGCTGCGCCCGGTCATAGCGCCGAAAATGGTGCAGCACCTCGTCCCAGTCACTCCATAGCGCCATGCCCGCCGGCACGGTCACCAGCGCAACCCCGCCCGGCTTGAGCAGCCGGTGGAAGCCGCGCACCACCGCCGCGTCGTCGGGCACGTGCTCGAGCACGTCGAGCGCGGTCACATACTCCAACGAGCCGTCGGGCAACGGCACCTGATCTCCCGCGAGGCTCAAAATCTGCTCAGGCCGGAAGCGCGTGCGCAAAATCTTCAGGGCCTCCTCGTGGTCGTCCAGCGCCAGCACGCGGCAGTGGGCGGCCATCTCGGCGGCGAAGCGGCCGGTGCCCGCGCCGCAGTCGAGCAGGGTGTCCTCCGGCCGGGGCGGACGCGTCCGCAGCAGCCAGCGACGGGCAAACTCGCGCTTGCCGGCATAATACCAGTGCGCGGTCTCGACTCGCTCCATGTTGGTGTATTCGTCGGCATTCATGCGGCGTGGGACGGGTTGACGAGACTCGTTTCAAAACGAAACTCTGTCCACGCCAATGTTGTCCCCCTGCCGCCTCGCTGTCGTCGCGCTGCTCGCCCTCTGCGGGTGGATGGCGGCCAGCGTGTCGGGCCATTTCAGCACCACCTTTGACGAGATTGCCCACCTTGCCGCCGGCCAGTCCTATTGGACACGCGCCGATTTCCGCCTCCAGCCCGAGAACGGCAATTTTCCCCAGCGCTGGGCCGCACTGCCGCTGCTCGCCTCCTCCCCGACCCTGCCCCCGACCAACGATCCCGACTGGCAAAAGGGCGACGTCTGGGGCGTGGGCTTCCAGTATTTCTACACGCTGGGCAACCACCCTGCGGCCATGCTCGCCGCCGGACGGGCCATGATTACCCTGCTCGGCGTGGCGCTGGCGGCGGTGGTCTATGCCTGGTCGCGGTCCCTGTTTGGCCGCACCGGCGCATTCGTCTCGCTCGTGCTGGCCGTCTTCTGCCCCAACCTGATCGCCCACGCCGGGCTTGCCACCTCGGACCTCGCGGCCGCCCTCGCCTTCGTGCTCGCGCTGCTCACCTGGTGGCGGCTGCTGCACCGCGTGACGGTTGGGCGCGTGCTGGCCGCCGGCGGGGCGCTGGGGCTGCTCGCGCTGGCAAAGTTTTCCTGCGTCCTGTTCGCACCGGTGGCCGTTGTGTTGGTGATCGCGCGGCTGTTGCGTCGTGCACCACTTCCGGTGACGCTGGGCAGGTGGCACCGGTGGCTGCGCGGGCCAGCCCGCATGGGTGCGGTGACGGGCGGCGGGGGCGCAGCGCTGGCACTGGCAGTGATCATCATCTGGGCCGGGTATGATTTTCGCTTTGCGATGCTGGCCCCTGACGCCGCGCCCGGCGCGGCTCCGGCGTTTTCCTGGGACGAGGTGCTGATGACCGTGCCCCGAAGCTCCGATTTCGCCATGGCCGACGGCCAGCCCGCACCGGTGGCCGAGATACCCCGGCCGGGCGGGTTGCAAGCCGGGGTGCGTTTTGCCCGCGACCACCGGCTGTTGCCCGAGGCGTGGCTCTACGGGCTCGCCAGCGTGGACCTGTTCTCACGGCAACGGCTGGAGTATTTTGCCGGCGAGTATCGCACGACGGGCTGGTGGGAGTTTTTCCCGACGGCATTTTTGCTCAAGACCACCCTGCCCGCGCTCGGCCTGCTGCTGTTCGCGATGTTTGCACCGCTCTGGGGACCGCTGGCACCGCGCCGACGGCTGGCCTGGCGGCTCACTCCGCTGCTGGTGTTTCTGGCGGTCTATTGGGCATTTGCCCTCGCGAGTCCGCTGAACATCGGCCATCGTCATCTCCTGCCGACGTATCCGGTGCTCTACATCCTGCTCGGTGCGGTCGGCTGGGCAGCCATGCGCGCACCGCAAGGCCGGCGCTGGCTCGGCACTGCGGTCGTGCTGTTGCTGGCCTGGCATATGGGTGAGTCACTGCGCGCGCGGCCCAACTATCTGGCCTATTTCAACGAGCTGATCGGCAATCCCGACAATGCCCACCGCTACCTCGTGGACAGTTCGCTCGACTGGGGGCAGGATCTGCCCGGCCTTAAGGACTGGTTAAGCACCCATGCCACCGGGCAAAAAGTGTTCCTCTCCTATTTTGGCTCCGGCGACACCATGGACGAAGGCATCAAGGCCACCCGGGTGGCCGACAACGATTTCGACCGGCGCGAGCCACGCCTGGCGCTGCCGGTGATGACCGGTGGCGTCTGGTGCCTGAGCGCGACGATGCTGCACCGCACCTACACGCATGTGCGCGGACCTTGGTCGGCCGACTATGAGCGCGAATACCAGCGCCTCGTCACCTGGCTGCATTTCGTCAACACCCTGCCCAAAGGAGCGCCGCCCACCGACACCGATGGTTCGCCGCTCCCGGCCGGTGAGCTGCAAAACCGGCTGGTCAACCTGGAGCATCTGCGCTTTGGGCGGCTCTGCGTGCTGCTGCAATTGCGTAAGCCCGATGCCGTGATCGGGCATTCGATCCTGATCTACCGCCTGAACGACGCCGACATCAACCTGGCCCTCGGTGCGCCGCTCAATGTCCTCGCGACCGCCGCGCTGAAGCAGGGCGGGCGGTGATTTTCTGCTAGAGCGGTTTAAATTGAACTGAAGCCGTTCCGTTGGGTGAACTGGTCAAACTCCGACTTCGCTGACTGAGGGCCTTTTGAGAAAGTGTAACCTAATAGGTTACACTTTTCTGGTGCGAAATGCAGCAAGGCGTACGGCCTCAAAAGCCAGCGACACTTTTATTGAAACCGCTCTAGGGCTCAATCATCCCGCTTCTCCCGAAGCGGGCTACAGGCAGAGGGTAGCCCGGCTCGGGAGAGCCGGGTCAACCCCGGCCGTCCCCTCTCTCAGCGGCTTTGAAAACGCCCGGCCATGACGGACTTGCTTGCACGGTCTAGGCCGTTAAAGTCTTTGCCATGTCCACCGTCGCCGAGCCCGACCATGAACGCGCCGCCCATGCGCACCAAATGGCGATTTTTCGGGCGATGACACCGCAGCAACGTCTCCAGCAGGCCCAAAGGATGAACCGCACCATGCGAGAGCTGCTGGCAGCCGGCTTCCGTCAACGCCAACCGGCCTGGAACGAAGCCCAGATCAGAAACGCCGTGGCCGACCGCATCCTCCATGCCCGCACCGGATGAGCTGAGCCTGTTCGCCGTACGCCTGGAAGCGATCGGGGCGCCCTACATGGTGACCGGTGCCACCGCCGCGATTCTTTACGGGCAGCCCCGTGTGACCAACGACCTGGATGTCGTGCTTCAGCTCGATCACGCATCACTGGCCGCCCTGCTGGCAGCGTTTGCTGAATCGGACTTTTATGTGCCACCCGAATCGGTCATCCGCGCCGAGATGGCGCGCAACCAGCGGGGTCATTTTAATCTGATCCATCATGAAACCGGCCATAAGGCTGATATCTACCTGACCGGGGCCGACCCTTTGCACTCCTGGGCCATGCCCTTGCGCCGTCGTTTGCGTTGGGGCGAAGGATTGGACATCTCCGTGGCACCACCGGAGTATGTCGTGCTCCGCAAGCTGGAGTATTACCGGGAAGGTCGGTCAGCGAAGCATCCGGCCGATATTCGCGCGATCCAGGAAGTCACCGGAGTCGATGCATCTGCCCTCGCTCCGTGGCTGGAGCGCATGGGCCTTGCCCCCCTCTGGCTGGAGATATTATCCGCACCTTAAACCAGCCTCCCGTAATCGATCGACTAACAGCATTGTTGTGCTGAAGGAGACAGGCGCCAGGTCAGCGACCTGGCCTACAACCAACCAGCGGCCACGCCCTGCCGTCAGGAGCGACAAAAAAGCCGGAGGCGCGAACGCCTCCGGCTGGGAGAGAAATTGCGGGGTGCGGACACCCCGCCGACATTTTAACGCAGATCAGCTTTGCGCCGGGGCGGGCTCGGCAGGCTTTTGCGCGGCCTGGTCCTGCATCGCAGCCTTGCGGCTGAGGCGGACCTTGCCGGTGCGCTCGTCGATGCCGATGCACTTCACCGTGATCGCATCGCCCATTTTCACGACATCCTCGGTGCGGCGGACACGGAAATCCGCCAGCTCGCTGATGTGGCAAAGACCTTCCTTGCCGGGGGTGCACTCCACGAAGGCGCCGAAGTCCTTCACGCCGGTCACGCGACCGTGGTAGGTCTTGCCGAGCTCGATCGGCTCGCCGCCACCGCCACCGCCGCCGGGGCCGGAGCCGCCGCCGCAGAGGCCGTCGATCTCCTTGATCGCGCGCGCCATCGCATCGCCGTTGTTGGAGTAGATGAAGACCTTGCCGGAGTCGTCCTCGGCGATGTCACTCTGCGCGCCGGTTGTTTCCGTGATGCGGCGGCTGGTCGTGCCGCCGGGCCCGATGAGGAGGCCGATCGTCTCGGGGTCAATC
>CAIXIZ010000098.1 GCA_903919625.1 uncultured Verrucomicrobiota bacterium | reverse complement strand
CTGTTTTTTGACGAGGTGGACGCGCTCGGGGCCAACCGCACCGACATGATCCGCAGCGGCGGCCGGCATATCATCAACCAGTTTCTCTCCGAGCTCGACGGCGTCGCCACCTCCAACGAGGGCGTGCTCATCCTCGCCGCGACCAACGCCCCCTGGCACCTCGACCCCGCGTTCCGCCGCCCCGGCCGTTTCGACCGCATCCTCTTTGTCCCGCCGCCCGACGCGGCGGCGCGCGCCGCGATCCTGCGCCTGCAGCTGAAGGGCAAGCCCGTGGGGGAAATTGATTTCGACGCGCTGGCGAAGAAGACCGACGGCTTCTCCGGCGCCGACCTCAAGGCGGTGGTGGATCTTGCCGTCGAGGCCAAGCTGCGCGACGCGATGCGCACCGGCCAGGTGGAGCCGCTCGCCGCCCGCGACCTGCTCGACGCCGCGAAACGCCACAAGCCCACCGTCGGCGACTGGTTCCAGACCGCGCGCAACCACGCGCTCTACGCCAACCAGAGCGGGTTGTATGACGACATTCTGGAGCACCTGAAGATCTCCAAATGAGCGCCCATCTCGCCCGCGCCCGCCTGCTGCTCGCGCAGTCGCGGCCCGCCGAGGCGGAGCGCGAGGCCGGATTGGCTCTCGCCGCGCAGCCGGACGATACCGGCGCGCTTGCCCTCCTCGCTCTCAGCCGGAGCCTGCAGAAAAAGGCGCCAGAGGCACTGGAGGCCGCCCGGTCGGCCATCGGCCTCGTGCCGGACAGCGCGCACCTGCACTATGTCCACGCGCTCGTGCTGCACCGCGCCGACCGCGACGGCGAGGCGCGCGCAGCCATTGCGGAGGCCATCCGGCTCGATCCGGAGGACGCCGGCCATTTTTCCCTGCTGGCCTCCATCGAACTCGCGCGTGGCGACTGGTCCGCCACTCTCGCCGCCGCCGAGCAGTCGCTCGCCCTCGACCCCGAGCATATCAACGCCGCCAACCTGCGCGCCATGGCGCTCGTACGGCTCGGCCGCAAGACGGAGGCCATGCAGACGGTGGACTTTGCCCTGCACCGCGCGCCAGAGAATGCGTTTTCCCACGCCAATCAGGGCTGGAACTGCCTGCATAACAATGACCCGCGCAAAGCGCAGGAGCATTTCCATGAAGCGCTGCGGTTGGAGCCCGACCTTGAATACGCGCGGCAGGGCATGTTGAACGCGCTCAAAGCGCGCAATCCGGTCTACCGCGCAATGCTCGCCTATTTCCTTTGGATGGGCCGGCTGAGCCGGCAACTACAATGGGCGGTAATCCTTGGCGTATATTTTGGCAATCAGACGGTGCGCGGACTATCGGAGGCACAGCCGCAGCTCAAATGGCTGTGGTGGCCGCTGCTCGGGCTTCTTTATGCCTTTGCCTACCTGTCCTGGACGGCCGGGCCGATGTTCAATCTGTTGCTGAGGTTCGACCGCTACGGCCGTCATGTGCTGTCGCGCGACCAGCGCATTGCGTCGAATTGGTTTGGCGCACTGTTTGGCGCGACCCTGGCCTGCCTCGTCTGGTGGCTGGCGACCGGCCGCGACGGCGCCATACTGGCAACCGTCTGCCTCGCCATCCTCTCGGTGTGCGTGGCCGCGACCTTCAGCCGCACCGGCCCGCGTCGGACGAAGCTTGCGGTGGTCACCGGCCTGCTCGCGTTCGTGGCCGGAAGCATGTTCCTGCTGCTGCTGGCGGGCAGCCCGGCCGGGCTGACGCTGGTCACGGTATTCATCTACGGCTTTCTCGGCTTTCAATTTTTTGCGAACACGCAGCGTGAGTAGCGCTCGTCCGCCATGCGCTCCTGCGCGGCGACTGGTAGACGCCCTGCCATTTTGCGCCCAATTATTTCGCCGGGACCGCGCACTGGGATGGCTACCGGCCGGATCTATTCCGCCGGTGTTTTCTTCAATTCCTCACTATGACGGATGTCCCTGGCCTGGGCGAGGAACACCATCTCTTCGGCGATGTTGGAGGCATGGTCGGCGATGCGTTCGAGCGACTTGGAAATGAACATGAGCTCGAGGGCGCGGCTGATGGTGTCCGGTTTCTCAATCATGTAGCTGGTGAGCTCTCGGTAGAGCTGGCGGTTCAGCGCGTCCACTTCGGAGTCGCGCTTCACGACCGCGATGGCCTTGTCCGGGTCGAGATGGAGAAAACAGTCGAGGGCGGCCCGCAGCATCTCGATGGCGATGGCCGCCATCCG
>CAIXIZ010000097.1 GCA_903919625.1 uncultured Verrucomicrobiota bacterium | reverse complement strand
GGCTGGCCTTGATCCCGTCGGCGCGCTCCTCGATGAGGACGCCAATGTCCACCCCGTCGATGCCACGCGCATAGTCGACCATGCCTTCGGTGTCCTCGGGCTGGGTGCCGGTCGCCTCATAGCTGCCGATGGGCAGCACGCCGACACAAACGCGGCCGGAGCACTCCAGTTGGAGGGAAGCAAGAAAGCGTTGCAGCAACTGGAGCTTGCCGGCCGTCTCCCGCTCGTAGAGCTCGGCGCTGGCGGCGGCCGGGTCGGCCCCGCGGGTCATCAGCTCGGCCGCCAGGAGAAAGGTGCGCCGGGTGGTCGAATGAAAACGAAACTGGCCCGTGTCCGTCGCGATCCCGGTATAAAGTGCGTTGGCCGTGGTGGGATCCACGGGCAGACCGGCATCGAGACAGAGGCCCGCGAGAATTTCGCCGGTGGCCGCCGAATTGGAGTCGACGAAATTGTGGGTGCCGAAACCGGGATTCGAGAGATGATGATCGAAGCTCGCCAGCGGGGTGGCAAACCGCCTGGCGAGGCGGTCTCCCGCCCGGGCCCGGTCGGCACAGTCCACGAAGAGCGCATGCCAGTCGCCCGCGGGCAGGTCCGCCGCGCGCAAAAAAACGGTGTCGCCCAGGCAAAATTTCAACCGTCGCGGGACGGGGTCGGTGTTGACGCAGACGATTTCGCGGCCGGGGGCGCGGAGCGCACGGGCGAGGGCAACCTGCGAGCCGATGCAATCACCGTCCGGCCGGGCATGGCCGACGACGGCGTAGCGACCGGGGGGCAGCGCCCCGACGAAGGCGGCAAAGCGGGCGGCAAACTCCGGATAAAACTGGGCGGTGGGCTTCACGGTGGGGCGGTGGCGGATTTGCCCTTGGCGGCGATCTCGTCGAGGACGGCGAGGATGCGGTTGCCGCGCGGCGTGGCGGTGTCCGGGATAAAGGTAAGCTTGGGCAGATGCTTGAGCACAATCCGGCGGCTGAGCGTGGCCCGCAGCGCGGCGGCCTCGCGGCGCAGCCAGCGCAGCCGGTCCTCGGCCAGCCCGTCGTCACCCGTCACCGCCACGTAGACATTGCAGCATTTCAGGTCGGGCGAAACATCCACCGAGGTGACGGTGATTGCCACCGCCTCCACCTGATGCTCGCGGTGCAGCAGGCCGCTCAGCTCACGGTGGAGCAGTTCATTGAGGCGGAGAGTGCGGGCGGTGGGCACGGGACGATAAAGTGATGGGTTATGGATTATCGCTGGCTTGGCAAATCCTGACAGAGCACCCCGCCCGGTCCGCATTGCCCCGATGAGCGACAGGAGACAGCCGATGGGCCATGCTCAGAGCGCCGCGCGAACCTTCTCAATTTCGTAACACTCAATGATGTCACCCGGCTCATAGCCGTTGAAGTCCCCGAGCTTGATGCCGCACTCGAGGCCGGCCCGGACCTCGCTGGCGTCATCCTTGAAACGCTTGAGCGTGGCGACCTTGCCCTCGTGGACGGTCTCCTTTTTGCGACGGAGGCGCGCTGAGGAATTGCGGGTGATCTTGCCTTCGGTAACCAGACAGCCGGCCACAAAGCCCTTGCCCTGCGGAAAGGTCGCGCGCACTTCGGCCGCGCCCGTCTTGGTCTCCTTGAGATCGGGATCCAGCAGATCCGCGAGCATCTCCCGCACCTTGTCGCCGAGCTCATAGATGATGGAGAAACTTTCAATGCGCACGCCATGGTGCTTTGCCAGCGGGGTGACCCCGTTCTCCAGCTTGACGTTGAAGCCGAGGATGACCGCCCCGGCCGCGCCGGCCATCAGCACGTCATTCTTGGTGACCAGGCCGACATCCGTTGACACGATGTCCAGCGAGACCTTGGTGCTTTTGATGCCCTCGAGCACATGGCGCACGGCTTCGGTGGAGCCGAACACGTCGGTTTTGACAATGACCTTGAGCACCTTTTGCTGGGCGGCGGCAATGTTGGCGAAAAGCTTGTCGACCGAAATGTCCTGCGGCACGGCGGCCAGCGCGGTGGCGGCAACCTTCTTGCTGCGCTGCGCGTCGTCGTCGGCCAGGTTCTCGGCCTCGCGGGCGTTCTTGACGGCCGAAAACGCCGCGCCGCTGTCGGGCGGTCCGCTCCAGCCGATGACGCGCACGGGTGCGGCCGGCAGCGCCTCCTTGATCGGTTCGCCGCGGTCGTCAAAAAGTGCGCGGACTTTGCACCAATGCGGGCCGCACACGAGCGCGTCACCCACGCGGAGCGTTCCCCGCTGCACGATGACCGTGGCGAGCGCGCCCCGGCCGGCGTCGATCTGCGACTCGATGACCACCCCGCTGGCCACAGCCTTGGGGTTGGCCTTGAGCTCGAGCACTTCGGCCTGAAGCAAAATCATGTCGAGCAGCTCCGGCAGGCCGGTGCCCTTGAGCGCGGAAACGGGCACCGTCACGGTGTCACCACCCCAGTCCTCGGGCGGGATGCCCCGCTCCTGCATCTGGGTTTTGACGCGATCGATGTTGGCCCCCTTCACATCCATCTTGTTGACCGCGACCATCAGCGTGACCTTGGCCGTTTGCGCATGCTGCAACGCCTCGTCCGTCTGGGGCATGAAGCCGTCGTCGGCCGCGACCACCAGCACGGCGATGTCGGTGACGCTGGCGCCACGGGCCCGCATCTTGTTGAAGGCG
>CAIXIZ010000096.1 GCA_903919625.1 uncultured Verrucomicrobiota bacterium | reverse complement strand
TCCCCGAAGCTGGCTTCGGCTTGGTTGGGGTAGGGGCGTTGCTGGACGACGCCCGGATCGGAGTGCGGCGACCAGCACCGCCCCTACCATTGGCTGCAATGCCCCGGAGCTTGCTCCGGGGATCTTTACTTCATGAGTAAGGCTGACACTTGATCAGGGCTTCCAGACGTTTGGTCCGTCTTATGGCCAGCCAAAGCGGCACGATGCCGAAGATGCCGAAGGAGCAGTCAATCAGCCGCCAGTAAAACGGTATGACACGCACTTCGCCGCAGATGAGTGCGAGCGGGATGACGGCGATGCATGCGGCCATGCCGGCGCGAAGCACGGCGATATTCCGCACAGGGTCACGGAGCGGGGCAACGAAGAAGAAAGCGATCACGATATGGGCAAATGCCAGCCAGTCGGTTCCATAGGACAAAAATGGGTAGCGGGCGTGTTCTTCGGAGAGGGCATGGCGCACCTGCAGCAGCCAATAGGCGAGCCCGCTGTGGCCATCCGGCAATATGCCCGCAGCAAAGCCAAGCCGGGCACACAGCCAGTTCAACTCGTGCAACAGGGGGAATGCCGTTATGCCGCTGAGCACCAACCCAATGATAAAAAGCAAAAGCAGGCGGCGGATATCGCGCAACAAAAACTGGGCGGCTTCACGGGGAGGATTGGCCTCAACGGTTTCCATGAGTACGGCTCCGTACCTGGTTTCCTGGTTGCTGAATTCCCTCTTCAGATCAGATATTCCTGGCCCGGCACGGGGTCGAACACCTTGGAGCCGGGCGCTTTGACGGCGAGCTGCTCGGCAAACCATTTCCGCGCGGGCGGGTCGCCGTGGGTGAGCACGATGCTGCGCGGGGTCGCCTGCACGGCGAACTCCAGCAATTCCTCCCGGTCGGCGTGGCCGCTGAGGTGAAAACGGTCCACGCGCGCCTTGAGCTTCGCCTTCACGTTGGCGGTCTTGAAAAGAAAATCATCCCCCGGTTTCGCCGCGAGGAGCTGGCCGCCCGGTGTGTCGGGATCGCAGTAGCCGACAAAACCAACGGTGTTGCGCGCATGGCCGATGAGACCCGAGGCGAGCGTGTAGCTCGGCGTGCGTTCCACCATCATGCCGGAGCTGACGATATAGAGCGAATTTTGCTTCTGATCCTCACCGGGGTTGAGCTTGCGCGGGAGGGGCTTGAGCTTGAGCTCCTTGATGATACTGCGGCTGAACTGGAGCAGCTTGGTCTTGCGCGAAATCTCGTCGAAGTAGTCGGCGAGGTCCAGGCCCAGGCCGCTGGCATAGATGGGACATTCGGTGAGGCGGTTGAATTTCCGCGCGTCGGCGACGATGGTGAGGATCTCCTGCATCCGGCCGAGCGCGAAAACGGGCAGCAGAAACGAGCCGCCACGCCCAATGGTGTCGTTGATGCTCGCGACCAGCCGGGCCATTTCCTGCGTGCGGGTGTGTGGGGTGGCGCGCTCGGTGTTGCCGCGGGTGGTCTCGGTGATGATGGTGTCGAAATGGCCGGAGGGGAATTTTGCGCCGGGCAGGATGCGCTGGTTGTCGAACAGCACGTCGCCGGTGATAAAAATGCTGCGGTGCTTGTAGTGCAGCTCGACCGCGGCCGCCCCGGCGACGTGGCCGGCGGGGTGGAAGGTGAGCTCGACCTCGTCCTTGCCCCCGTGAAATTTCTTGGCCTGGCCCATCGGCAGCGCCGTAAACCGCGACGCGATGCGCTCCACCTCGTCGTGCGTAAAGAGCGGGTAGTCGGGGATGTTGTCCTCCTCGCGCTGGCGCAGCATGACGTTGGCGGAGTTATGCAGCATCCGCTCGGCGAGCATCCGGCTGGGCTGGGTCATCACCACCGGGGTATCGGGGTGCTCGCGCATCACGACCGGCAGGCTGCCCAGATGGTCGAGATGGCAATGGGTCAGGATGATCAGGTCGAGTCGTTTGCCGCGCAAGGCGGCGAGGTCGGGCATGGCCCGGCGGCCAGCCTGCTTGGGGTGGAGACCGCAATCCACCAGGATGCGGAGGTCGCCGAGTTGCAGGAGGAGGGAGTTTGCGCCGATGCCGCCATCGCGGTTCAGGTCAGTTAGCTTCATTGATGCCAGAGAGGGAACACGAGAACCGGCACGAGAACGAGAACCAATTTCGGACAGCCAGACAGATCGGGCCCGTCGGCCAGAAAAGTCTGCAATGCTCTGCTATAAAACAATTTCCCCCAACAGCTCGGCGACCACGCGATTGGTGCGCAATGCACTCTCCCCGGTGCTCGGGCATTGGCCCGCACCCCGCAACACCCCCACCATGGTCTCGATCAATGGCTGATGGACATGATCGGGAAACGGGTGGGCGAATTGCTCCATTTTGCCTCGTCCGCTGAGTTGTACCGGCGCGTCATCGAAGGTCGAGAAACGGATGGTGCCCATCTCGCCGAGGATTTCAGTCTCGTCACAGGTCGCGGATGCGTCCGCCACAAAGCACCAGGAACCTGCACCGGACACCCCGTCAGCCAGAGTGAAGTGGCCGGAAAAAGTGTCGGCGGCGGAATACAGGCCGCGGGTGTTATGGGCCGCCCCGGCCGCATGGCGCACCGGGCCAAACAGCCAGTCGAGCAGATCGAGCTGGTGCGAGGCCATGTCGATAAAGTATCCGCCAGGACCGGCGAGGTCGGATTGTACGCGCCAGGGTGGGGCGGCACGATCCAAGTCGGCGGCACGCGGCGGACAATGGTAACGGATGATGGCATGCAAGGGCCGGCCGATGGCTCCTGACTCGAGCAATGATTTCACCCGCAGGAATTTGGGCAAGGCGCGCCGGTAATAGGCGACAAACAGCGGCACGCCCGCCTGCCGGCAGAGGGCGATCATCTCCTCACATTCGGCCAAGGTGCGCGCCATCGGTTTCTCCACATAGACGGCCTTGCCCGCCGCTGCCGCCAGCCGCGTGTAGTGCAGGTGGGAACCGGGGGGAGTGGCGATGTAAACCGCGTTGATGCCGGGATGGTGGAGCAGCGCCGTCACCTCGGTCGTGGCAAAGGGGATGCCGTGGCGCGCGGCGTAGGCCTGCACCTTGGCGGGGTCGCGGCCCAGCACTGCGATGCGGCGCGAATGCGGCACCCGGTCAAAGGCCGGGCCGCTCTTTTTTTCAGTCACATCGCCGCAGCCGATCTGGGCCCCGCGGATTTCAGAAAGAGGGGTCATGGGAATAAGGGAACGGATCAAACAGGGAACAACCGGCGAGGCACGGATAAAATATGGGCTGGGGCGGGCAGGATTGGGCAGCGGTCAAAATTGCCGCTTGCCCCCACCGGTCGTCGGCAGCGATGCTGGGCGTTTCCCATGAGCACACCTGCCGCCAAATCCACTCCCGCCGAAGTCGCCGTCATCAGCACCGGCTACGGTGATCTGACCATCGCCTTCTGGCCCGACGTCGCGCCCAAAACGGTCGAGAATTTTAAAAAGCTCGCCAAAGAGGGCTTCTACGACGGCACGGCGTTTCACCGCGTCATCAAGGGCTTTATGATCCAAGGCGGCTGTCCGAACACCAAGGCCGGCGCGTCCGGCATGCCTGGCACCGGCGACCCGGGTTACAAGCTCAAGGCAGAGTTCAACGCCAAGTCCCATGTGCGCGGGGTCATCTCCATGGCCCGCTCGTCGGCGCCAGACTCAGCCGGCTGCCAGTTTTTCATCTGCCATGGTGACGCCAAGTTTCTCGACCGGCAATATACGGCATTCGGCCAGCTCAGCGCGGGTGATGACGTGCTGGAGCGCATTGCCAGCGTGCCGACGAAATCAGGCGGCGGCGGCGAGAAGAGCACGCCGATCGAACGCCTTGAGGTGAAGAGCATCAAGATCGTGCCGGCGGCGTGAGGCGGAGGGCGAGCTGAAGGTTTTACCGTGGATTGACGCGAATAATCCCGCCTCTCACGCGGCGGGCCACCGTCGGACTATTTGGCGGCCGCGGTCGCCGCGGGTGGTTCGAGCTTCACGTCGGAGCCGGGCACGAGCGCCCAGAACGTCGCCAGGGTGCCGAGGGTGCCGAGCAGGAGCACCAGCACGCCAAACTGGCGGCGTTTCGGGAGCGCGAGCCAGAGGACAAAGCCGGTCATGCAGGCAAGCACGATGAGGATGGCGCTGACATCAATCACCCAGCGCCAGGAACCGCCGGCATAACGGCCCCGGTGGAGGTTGTTGATCAAGGCGACAAAATTAAAGGTCTCCTCGTGGATGCGCGTCGCGCCGGTGGCCTTGTCGATCTCGATTTCCCAAATCTGGCCGGGAGTCTTGAAACCGACGGAAAATTTGTCGTCGAGCTCGTCATAGCCGGTCATGGCGCCGGTGATATGCTGGCTTTGACGGAGGTATTCGACCAGGCGGAGCGCATCTTTTTTGGCGACGAGGTCCGGGGGCATTTGCGCCGTGGTTTCAGTCACCACAGGGGTGGTGGCGCGAAACCAGTCCTC
>CAIXIZ010000095.1 GCA_903919625.1 uncultured Verrucomicrobiota bacterium | reverse complement strand
GTCGCTGGTAAAGCCGAGCACCAGTGTCTCGGCTTCGACCCGCGCAAAGGCCTGCTCCAACGTGCCATAGGCCGCCTCGAGGTCAAAATGGTCGATGGCCCTGGTGATATAGAGATACGAGTTGGCGTCGAAGCGGTTGATAAAACTCGCCCCCTGGTGCTTGAGGTAGCTTTCGACCTCAAACTGCACGTCAAAGGTGTACGCGTCGCCCGCCGCCCCGTCCTTTTTCTTGCGGCCAAATTTGCGGTCCATCGAGGCGTCGCTCACGTAGGTGATATGCGCCAACATGCGCGCGATGGCGAGGCCGACCCGCGGGCCGCCGTCCTTGGGATAATCCCCGCCGTTCCAGGCCGGATCCTGCATGATGGCCTGCCGGCCAACCTCGTTGAACGCGATCGCCTGTGCGCTCTCGCGGGCGGTCGAGGCCATCGGCAGCAGCCGCGCACAAAAGTCCGGATATTCGATGCCAAACTGGAGCGCCTGCATCCCGCCCATGGAGCCCCCCAGCAGGGCAAAGAGTTTTTTCACCCCGAGCGCATCGAGCCAGCGTTTCTGCGCCCGCACCATGTCGCGAATGGTCACAAACGGAAACGCGATCCCGTGGGGCCGCCCGGTTGCGGGATTGACCGAGGACGGTCCCGTCGAGCCCTGGCAGCCGCCCGGCACATTGGCGCAAAGCACAAAAAACTTCTCCGTGTCCACGGCCTTGCCCGGGCCAATGAGATTGTCCCACCAGCCGGGCTTTTTGTCGGCGGGAGTGTGGCGGCCGGCGCAATGGTGGTCGCCGCTCAGCGCGTGGCAGATGAGGACGGCGTTGTCGCCGGCGGCGTTGAGCACGCCATAAGTTTCGTAGCGCAGCGTGAAGCCGGGCAACGTCTGGCCGCTTTCAAAGGTAAACGGCTCGGTGCTGACAAAATCGCGCGGCACGGCGAGTCCGACATCGCCCGGGGCGGGCGCGGTGGTGGCGGCGGGATTGTCCTCGGCGGCGGTCATCAGGTAAGGAAAGCCCACGAACGGGCGCGGAGGAACACTATTTTTCAAGGTGAGCCCCGGTGCATCAATCCTTACCCCGTCTCCTCGTTCGAAAACACCGCCTGCACGTCGTCGAGTTCGTCCAGGGCGTCGTGGAGCTTTTGGAGCGACTGCAAGGTGTTGGCGTCGGTTACCGGCACGGTCGTCGTCGGGATATGGGCGATCTCGGCATGGGCGGGCTTGAGGCCTTTGGCCTCCAGCGCGTGGGTGACTTTGTCGAAAGCATGGACGTTACAGCGCACTTCGTGGCCGTCTTCGGTGGTGAGCACATCGTCGGCGCCGGCTTCCAGGGCCGTTTCCAGCAGCGTATCCTCGGCGATCTGCTCCTGAGGGATCAGAAACTGGCCCGCATGCAAAAACTGGAAGGCGACCGCGCCGCTGCTGGCGAGATTGCCGCCATGTTTGGCAAAGGCGGAGCGCAAATCCTGCGCCGCCCGGGTCTTATTGTCGGTGGTGACTTTGACCACAAAAGCGACGCCCCCCGGACCGTAGCCCTCATAGGTGATCTCTTCGAAAACGACGCCCGGCAGCTCGCCCGTGCCTTTCTTGATGGCGCGGTCGACGCTGTCGGCGGGCATGTTGGCCTCGCGGGCCTTGAGCATGAGCGTGCGCAGGCGGGCGTTGGATCCCGCGTCTCCGCCGCCGGACTTGGCGGCAATGGTCAGTTCGCGGGAGAGGCGGGAAAACACCTTGCCCCGCCGCGAATCGGTGACGGCCTTGAGGCGCTTAACTTTTGACCACTTGTTGTGCTTGGCCATGGCTGGGGAAAGACTGAAAATCTGAAAGGCGGAATGGCTGAATTTCAGAAAAGAGAAACCCGGAGTTGAGCCTGCGACGGTCGGATACGCTGTCCGGTTTCAGCCCTTCAGCCTTTCAGTCATTTCTTCCTCGGCGTCACGTTTTTCACCGGACGGCCACCTGGGCCGGCGGCGGGCATCGCGGGGTCGTCGAGTTTCGCGTATTTATTGACGAGCAGCTGCTGCACGATGGTGAATGTGCCGTTGATCGTCGAATAAAGCGCGAGTGCACAGGAAAAGTTGTAGCAGATGAGGGTAAAGAAAAACGGCATGATCTTCATCATGGTCGCCTGGGCATTGTCGACCGAGGGGGTCGGGGTGAGGCGCATCTGGAAAAACATGGTCGAGCCCATCAGCAGCGGCAGAATGTTGATCGGATAGCCCAGGACATATCCGATGGTATCGGGACCGGAAAGATCCTTCGCCCAGAGGAAACCCTGGAAGCGAAGTTCGGCCGTGCCCTGGAGCATGGTGAAAAAGCCGATAAAGAGCGGCATCGTGATGAGAATCGGCAGACAGCCGCCGACCGGGTTGACCTTGTGCTCCTTGAACAGCTCCATCGTGGCCTGGTTGAGCTTCTGGGGGTTATCCTTGTACTTCTCCCGCATGGCCTTCATGAGCGGCTGGAGTTTCTGCATCCGCTTGGCGGAGCGCGAGGCCGTGAGGGTAAACGGCAGCGAGACAAATTTGAGCAGCAGCGTCATCAGCACAATGGCGAGACCCCAGTTCCCGACCAAGTCGTGCATTTTGTTCATCAGCCAGTTCAGAAACGGTGCGACATAACCGGCGAGGAAGATTTTCAGGTAACGTGAGCGGTCGAACTGCATCACCTTGTCTTCGCGATGGGCAAATTGGTTGAGGCGGATGTACTCGTTGGGTCCCACATAAAGCGCCCCGCTGAGTGATGCCGTCGCATCGGAGGCGAGCGCCGGCAGTTCGAGGCGCAGGACCCCGGTGATGCCGATGTTGGGGGCAAGATTGCTGCTGGCCGCACCGCGCGCACCCCCATTGCCCAGATAGGCCAGCTCGGCGGCTGTCAGAGGCAGTTCAATCCGGCGGGTGACCACGCCAATGCCGGGTTTGTCCGGTGTATAGATGCTGGAAAAGAACTGGTTTTTAACCGCGCCGTAGACGGCCGGCCCGTCGTCCCGGAGTTCGTTTTTAGGCGGGTTGCTCGTGAGGCCCAGCCCGGCAAGCATGCCGCCGCCCTGCAGGTCGCTGCGGTCGGTATAATTCGCCTTTTCGCCGTCGAACCGGACGATGTTGAGATAGACGCCAAAATCTTTCGCGCTGACCGGAGCGGCGGTGCCGAGATTCAGCCCGGTCAGCATCGCCCGCGCGACCGGTTTCCCCGGCAGATTGTGGAAGGTCGTCTCGTGACGGATCAGATAGGGATCATGTTTGGCATCACCCTTGCCGGAATTGATCGTGTAGCGGCGCGTGACGTCATAATTGTCCACGACTGCCCGGTAGACCACCTCGGTCGCCGAGGTGCTCACCCGCTCGAACCGGGCCGTTTGATCAAGGCCGGGAAAATCGGTCAGCGCCAGGATCGGCGCGGCATGGTTTTCATTGAAAACGTAGGGCGCGGCATCGCCCAGCACCGCAGGATATTTCTTGATGGCCACATCGCGAACCGCCCCGCCGTAGCTGGTGAAACGAACCTCGACGAACTCATTGCTGAGCGTGGTGATTTCGGCGCCTGACGGCTCGTGGGTGACCGCCGCCAACAGGGTAGATGCTGGGGCAGCTGGCGCTGTCACCGGGCTCCCGGCCACGGCCGGGGTCGCCGGGATCGTGGCCGCGGCACCGGGCGCAGGGGGATTGGACGCCGTGGCAGGCTGGTCGGCGGCCAGGGGGGTCGGCGTGGTGGCCGCAGGCTGGCTGGGTGCGGCAAAGCGCAGGCACACAAATGCCGCAATGAGCAGCAGTACGCCGATGGTGGTGTTCTTTTTGTCCATGAAAATAAATTACGCCGGTTCAGCTCACGCTGCGGCAAACCGGCGGGGTGCGACGCCAGCCAGCCACTGGCTGAGATGTCGGCGGGGTGGCCCCGCCCCGCGCCGGCACCGGGTCAAACCCGCCCGGATGCAGGGGGTGGCAGCGCAGCAGGCGCCGCAGCGCCAGCCAGGTGCCGGCCAACGCACCGTGGGTGCGAACGGCTTCGGCGGCGAAATGTGAGCAGGTGGGATGGAACCGGCAGCCGCACGTCGGTCCAAAAATCGCCGG
Source organism: uncultured Verrucomicrobiota bacterium (assembly GCA_903919625.1). Lineage (GTDB taxonomy): Bacteria > Verrucomicrobiota > Verrucomicrobiia > Opitutales > Opitutaceae > CAIYUN01. Next base: position 1,305 of record CAIXIZ010000095.1, on the reverse strand, counting down.
ATAGGCCGGAGCAAGCGTGCGCTGATAAAGCCACACCAGCGCGAGCAGCGCGCGCGCCGGCAGCCGGGCGGCAAAGCGGGCGAGGGAGGGCAGAGGATTCATGGCGATGACGGCGGAGCGGCGGGCGGGAAAATTTTGCGGCAGACCCCGGCAAACTTCTCCGCCAGCTCGGCCGTTTCAAGCCGATTGAGCGCGGCGCGGGCCACCAGCAGCAGGTCATGGCCGGGCGGGGCCAGCAGCTGATGGCGGCGAAACATCTCACGCAGGCGGCGTTTGGCGCGGTTGCGCCGGACAGCATCACCGACCGCCGCCCGCGAGGCCACGACCCCCACCCGGGCGACGCCGGCCTCATTGGCCGGCCGGGCCACATGCCACAAAGTGAAAGCGCCGCAATCGTGGCGTCGCCCCTCCGCGCGGATCCGCTGGAAGTCCAACTGGCGCCGCAGATGTTGCTCGGCGCGGAAGCGCATGGCAGCAGTGGGGAGGGCAGGCGGCGCGCACTGGGCGGGCCGAAAATCAGACAACGGTGAGCCGCTTGCGGCCCTTGCGGCGGCGGCTGGCGAGCACCTTGCGACCGCCGCGCGTGGACTTGCGGGCGCGGTAGCCGATTTTGCGGGCGCGTTTGAGGCGATGCGGGCGGAAGGTGGGTTGCATGGACTTTGGATCGGTTAAAGGTGACTGAGATGCCGGAGCCGCCGCAGGGTGTCAAGGGCTGGTTTCAGGGGGTAGTGTCCTAATTTTGAAATTTCAGCCTCAAACAGCCTTATCCCCATCCTTGCCAATGGAACCGGTGGGGCAAGCTTCCAAAGCTCCCAAAGTGCGTGATTCCTCTTCTGGTGTGGCGGGCTGATGGAACACGTATGCCCACCCCTCCCTATTGTATTCCTTAAAAATATCCGGTGCGATTTCAACGCACAGGTCGCAATAAATGCACGAGAAATCCACGTAGTAACGGCCCACCACATTCTGAGGAACTTTCTCTTTGAGATTGGCTATTTTGGGGCTCATTTTTTTGCCTGCGAAGCGATAAAAACCCGCACGGCGGTTGAGGGTTATTTGATTTTCGCCTGCTCTTGGTATTCGATCAGCAAGACCTCGATATGAGGGAGTGCCTTAGAGTCACGTTCAGAGAAATAGGCTAGCATCCGGGTCGGTATCCATGTCCCGTAAAAGTGCCTGCGAAAATCTTCTAGCATCGCAATCGGATACATTTTGGGCATCACAACGCGGCCACCCACGCGTGGGTGTCGAAGAGGTATTTCATGCCGGATCCGCCCGGCCGAAGCCGCGCGGCAGGCGGAAGGT
>CAIXIZ010000094.1 GCA_903919625.1 uncultured Verrucomicrobiota bacterium | reverse complement strand
TGACGCACGATCCGTCCCGGCTCTCCCGAGCCGGGCGACATTCCCCTCGTAGCCCGCTTCGGGAGAAGCGGGAATCTGGGGCAGAGGTTGTCAGGCTATTTTGCGAACCCCGGCAATCCGCCGGAGGAACCTTCCGCCGGCCGCGGTGCGGTCGGATAGAATCCATAATATAGATACAAGGGATGGCCCGGCTGTTCTGGAACTTTGTCACATGATTGTCACCCGTTTGTTACGATTATGCCGCGAAACTGTCACAGTTCCGGGCCAGACTGTCCGGAGGCGATGTGCGTCGCGTGGCTGGTGTTTTGGCAGTGCCGCGCAAGTGACCGGCGATTTTCTGGGTGTCCATTCGGGGATGCTCAGTTGCGAAACGGCGCGGGTGGCGGAAACGCCGCCCGCGCCCATGCAAACAAACCCAGGCGGCTTCCGGTGGGTTCCCCCAATCGGGCATTTGTCACGCATTTGTCGCATGGGTGACGCCAAATTGTTGCAGAGGCCGGTTAGTCTGCGGGCAGTAATTGGGCTGCACCAAGCATCCGTGAGGTGGTGGCCCAGCCAGAGTCTATCAGGACAACTCAACCGCAGCTCAACAACCCTCAAGGAAATCCAGACAATGAAAACGTTCAAAATGCTCACGGCGGGTCTGCTCGCCTTGGCGTCCGCCAGCCTGGCGTCCGCCACCACCACCATCCACATCGTTGGCTCGACCGCCTTTCGCGCGTCAGCGCACGCGGCCATCATCAACAGCCTCAACAGCCCGACCTGCGCTTACACCGGCTCCAGCCTGAAGGGGGCGAGCACGGCCGTGTTTGCCGGCACGCTTAAGTCCGGCCCCTCGGCCGGGCAATCCGTGGTCATTGAGGTCGACTGGACCGGCTCGACCGGTGGCATCCAGACCGTGGCCCAGCAGAGCCCGGTCATCACCAAGTCGTTTCCGACCACCGGCAACACCATGTCTTCGGTGAGCCTTTCCGGCACCGTGGGCAGCTATAGCTACAACGGCGGCACCTTGATCTCCGGCACCCCGGTGACCGAAACCGTCAATCCCGAGGTCACGATGTCGGACAGTTTCCAGGGTTCTTCCATTTTCAATGGCACCGTTTTCCTGTCGGCCTTGGGCGTGAATGCGACGCAGTCCACCCTGGTGGACAACGTGGTTGGCGTGGTTCCTTTCGAATGGGTGCGCGGCAATGCGAGCACGTTTGACGGCACCACCACCGCCTCGTCGAATTTCGCCAATGTCACCAATATCACCACGTTGCAGGCCCACAACCTCCTAAATGGCGGACTGCCCCTCTCACAGTTCACCAACAATGCGGCCGACCAGAATACCGGCGTGTTTGTGTTCGGTCGTGACGAAGACTCCGGCACCAGGCTGGTTTCGTTTGCGGAACCCGGCTTTGGCATCCAGTCAACCCCGCTGCAGTACGCGCCGACTTTCGGCACGGGCACGCTGGCCGCGGTCATCACCGCCCTGAATCCCTTTCCGGCCAACACGGTGAACAGCATCACCTACTCCGCAGGTCACTCCGGTTATGCCAGCGGTGGCACCATGGCGGGTGATCTGGCCAAGCCGACCCTGCCCTCGTTGGCCAGCTTCGTCATCGGCTACCTCGGGATTTCTGACGCGGCCACCGCCATCGCAGCGGGCGGGGTGGCTCTGAGCTACAATGGTGTGCCCTTCAGCAACTCGGCGGTGCAGCAAGGCCAGTACACCTTCTGGGCGTATGAGCATCTGATGTATCGCACCACCTTCAGCGGAGTGGCCAAAGACGCGGCCGATGCGATTGCCAAACAGATTCACGACACCGACGCCGCCCAGGTTGGCGTAGTGCTCTCGACGATGGCGGTTGGCCGCCAGTTTGAGGGTGGCGATGTCACCTTCGTCGGCGTCGGCAATTCGCCGTTCTGAGCGAAGCGGCTCCATCCTGATGACCCGGACCAACCGGCGGCGGGCACCACCGTCCGCCGCCGGACTCCGAAAACCTCTTCCAATCCTTACCATGAAAACGAAACATATTATTACCGCCCTGCTCGTCCTGGCGGGCGGTGCGATTGGCGTCCACGCGGGCGCGGGCACCGTCACCTCGGGGCTTAATGACATTATTGTGGGCTTTTATGCCACCGGCGGCACCGGGGCGACCACCAACCTTGAAGTTGATCTCGGCAATGCCTCGCAGTTCTACGGGGTGGGCGGCACGCTCACCCTCGCCGGTCTCAACTCCGACCTCAGCAGCACCTACGGTGCAACTTGGAACACCCGTACTGACCTCTTCTGGGGCGTGGCGGGCACCACCGGTTCGGCCACAGGCACGACGATTGGCGGCAATGCCATCGCCGCCAAAACCCTGTGGGCTGGCAGCGCCCAACTCACGCTCGGCAGCGGTTCCACTCCATGGAACAAGGCCGGGGCGTTTGCGCAACAGGCACCGGCCAATACCATTGCCACGCTTTATGCGAATGCCTCCGGCAGCTTGAACGGAGCGGCCGCTTTGACCGACAACGCCCACGGCGCGCTCATCAACAATACGCTGGCCGGCAGCTGGACGAAGCAGGAGGGCACCTCGGCGGCTGCTTTCAACTACTTCAATCCCAAGGGCTCGTTTGACAACTCGACCAACATTGCCGGCGGCTCCTTTGCCGCGACGGATCTGTACGAGTTGCAACCAGGAAGCGGGCCCGGCAGTTATCTGGGTACGTTTGCGCTGAGCAGCGGCGGCAACCTCACCTACGGTGGCAGTCTCGGCGCGGCGACGATTCCGGAGCCTTCAACCTATGCCGCGATTTTTGGAGCGATGACGCTGGGCTTTGTCGCCTGGCGCCGTCGCAACCAATCGGCCAAGGCCTGAGCGAACCGCTTTGTCTGAGGGTTTCCCAACCGGTGGCCGACTTTCGGCCACCGGTTTTTTTGTCACCAGACACACAAGTGTTGGGCCGACGTGAAAGCCGGGCCAGTGCGGCAAGCCAGAGGCCAGAGGCCGGAGGCCGGAAGCCAGAGGCCAGAGGGCAGAGGTCAGAGGTCAGAAACCTTCCTCAATCCGAATTCCGCAATTCCGACCTATTCCGCATTCCGAAATCTGCATCCGCCCTCCGATTCCTGGATTCCTGGTTTCCTCCTTAAATTTCCGGCCCTCCGCATTCCGCATTCGGCAATCCCCGTTCCGCCTTACTGCCCGGCTGTCCTTTCCTTCGCGTTTAAGCCCAAACCACCGGTCCACGGTCAGGTGTGGCACCGAAACGCGTCTGCGCGGGCCTTAAGACCGACCAAAACCGCCCGGGCGCAATACTCGAAAAGCAATGGAAAATTTGGCCCGCGCTTTCGCGTTCACCTATTCGTAACACGACCGTCGTATCGACGTAACATTGGCAGGTTAGGATTTGTCCTGTCGCCCACCAAGCCAGGCGGCGCCACCCGAATGCTCAATTATCTGCCAAATCCGCCGTTACCGGTTGCATATCCTTTGCCAAGGATCTTCCGAAATCATCTGCGCGGCATATCCTCCTTATTGCTCCTGTTTGGCCTGTTCACCACGGCCCGGGCGCAGTCGGTGGTGACCGCCTCGTTAAACGACCTGATAGTGGGTTTTAGTGCGACTGATGCCAATCAGGGGGCTGGGACTGACAAAAATCTCGAGCTCAATCTCGGCAACATCGGCCAGTTCTACAATTTGCCGGCCAACACTTCATTTGCGGTGGCCAGTCTGGGGACGGATCTGGCTGCCGCTTTTGACTCGATCTGGGACTTGCGAACTGATCTGTTTTGGGGGATCGCGGGCACGACGGGCTCCGCCACCGGTACGACCGCCAATGGCACCACCATTGCCGCCAAAACCTTATGGGCGGGCAGGGCCGAGACCACTGCTGGCGTCCAATCCGCAGCCTGGAACCGGTCCAGCACTTTTGCACAGCAGACGCCGGCCAACAGCATTGCCAACCTGTACAACGGCCCGGTAGGCAGCCTGAACGGCAAGACCTCCACCAGCGACAACCCGAAAGCGGCCATCCTGGACAACTCTCTCAGCGGGAGCTGGAGCGTGCAGGAAGGCTCGACCACCAGCACGCCCACCCCCACGGCGGCCTTCAATTATTTCAATCCCGGCTCCAGTTTTCAGATCAGCACCAATTTTGCCTCGATCGTGGGCTCATTCGCGGTCCTGGATTTGTTTGAATTGCAGCCCGGCAGCGGAGCAGGCCGCTATCTTGGGTCGTTTGGGCTGACCAGCGCGGGCGTGCTCGAATTCAGCAATACGGCGACATTTTTTGGCGCCGCGATTCCTGAGCAATCGTCGTATGCTCTGCTCTGCGGCAGCGGGGTACTGGGTTGGATGGTCATCCGCCGCCGTACCCGGGTGGGAACCACCGCAGGCAGGTTGGCCATCGCTTGAAGTCACGATGTCTCTGCGCCCAAGCCACCAGGCCGCAGACTTTCAACCGTCGATCTCCGCCCCTTTGCGCATTTCCCGTCCAGTCCGTTTTCCCCGCCGCCCGTTTTCCGGGACGGTGTTCATGGCGACCTGGCTGGCGCTCGCGGCGTCGGCGGGGAAGGCCGCGGCTGCAGCTGTGCCCGTCACCACCGCCGGCCCCGCACGGGCGGGTTCGGCTTCTCCGGCTGCGAGCCGGCCTGACAGCAACGGAGCCGAAAGCCCCACGGCATTTTTTATCCAGGAATACCGGGTCGAAGGCGTGCATCAGTTGTCCAACACCGAAGTGGAGGAGGCGGTGTATCCGTTTCTCGGACCAGGACGGACACCAGCCGACATCGAGCAGGCGCGCGCAGCGCTGGAGAAAATCTACCATGAAAAGGGCTGGCAGACGGTCGCAGTGCAGTTTCCCAGCCAGCAGTTGCAGGACGGGGTGGTGGTGTTGCAGGTTACCGAGGCTCCGGTGGGCCGGTTGCGGGTGACGGGCTCGCGGTATTTTTCGCCCAACGCGGTCAAGGCCGACGCCCCTTCGCTGGCCGAAGGCCGGGTGGTCAATTTCAACGAAGTGACGGGTGACATCATCGCGCTGAATCAAAATCCCGACCGCCGGGTCACGCCCGTGCTGCACGCCGGGAAGGATCCAGGCACAGTCGATGTGGACCTGGAGGTAAAGGATGCCCTGCCGTTGCACGCGAGCGTGGAGCTCAACAACCGGGCCAGCGCCAACACCACCAATCTGCGCCTCAATGCCGCGGTGCGCGCCACCAATCTCTGGCAGCTTGGCCACACCTTCGGGCTCAGCTTTCAGGTGGCACCGGAGCGCACGGCCGACGCAAAAGTATTTTCGGGTTATTATCTCGCGCCGATCCCCGGAGCTGAGGGCACGAGCCTGATGCTGCAGGGGACCAAACAGGACAGCAATGTCTCCACCCTCGGAGGCGCGGATGTGACTGGGCGCGGCCAGACCCTGGGCCTGCGCCTGCTGCAGAGTTTGCCGGCAGAAAAGGATTTCTACCAGTCAGTCAGCCTGGGACTTGACTACAAACATTTTGACCAGGATGTGGTGGTGGCCGGCAGCCATCTGCTTGCGCCGGTCACCTACTGGCCGCTGTCTGCCGGCTACGATGCGACCTGGACGGGTTTGAAAACTGAGACGGCTTTCAACGCCACCGTCACGCTGCACCTGCGGGGGTTGGGCAGCGGCTCGGCCGCGTTCAACGCGAGCCGCTTCGGGGCGGAGGGTAGCTTCATCTATCTGCGGGGTGATCTGTCGCAGACCCGTGAACTTCCCGCGGGATTTCAGCTTTATGGCAAGGTGCAGGGCCAGATATCCCAGGAGCCATTGCTCAGCGCCGAGCAGTTTAGCGCCGGCGGCCTCGGCACGGTCCGCGGCTACCTCGAGGCCACCACCGTGGGGGACAATGCGCTCTTTGGAACCGTGGAGCTGCGCAGTCCGCCGCTGGCCAACCGGGTGGGGCTGAAGGACGGCGACTGGCGCGTCTATGTGTTTGGTGACGCCGGCCATCAGTCACTCAACCACCCGTTGCCCGGCCAGACCGGACAATTCGACCTCGCCAGTATCGGCGCCGGTTCCTGGCTCAAATCCGGCGGCCATTTCAATGCCACCCTGGACCTCGGCCTGCCGCTCATCGGCCAGGCGCCGACGCGGGTCGGTGACTGGCATCTCACCTTCCGGGCCTGGGCCGATTACTGAGGTCCGGCCTCCCAAAACCATTCTCAACCCATTGAACCGAATGTTCCCGCACGCCCTCACGCTTAAAGCCAAATTTTTTCCCCGCGTTCTTGCCGGCGCCCTGCTGACACTCATCTGTGCCAGCCCCGCCCGCGCGTGGTGGGACGGAGAATGGACCGAGAGAAAAAAGATCACCCTGGACATCCCGGCGGCGGCCATCCCGGAGGCAGTCAGTGCGACTCCGGTGCTGATCCGGCTGCATGACGGCAATTTTTCGTTCACTGCCGTGAAACCCGATGGCGGCGATCTGCGCTTCGTCGCCGAAGATGACAAGACCGTACTGGCCTATCATGTGGAAAAATTTGACCCGCTGCTCAACGAGGCGCTCATCTGGGTAAAGCTCCCCGACCTGAAGCCCGGCGCGAAAGCCAGCATTTGGCTATACTACGGCAATGCCGGGGCCAAGGCCGTGCGGGCCGACGATCCCAAGGGCACCTATGATGCCGACACCGTGCTGGTCTACCATTTCACCGAACATGGCGCTCCGGCCGTCGATGCCAGCGGCAATGGCAATAATTCGGCCAATGCCGGTTCGTTCGCGGATGACGCGATGATCGGCAGCGGGCTGCGGCTCGATGGGAAAAGCCTGATGACCCTTCCCGTCTCGCCTTCGCTGGCCTGGGCGGACGGCGGCGTACTGACCTGGAGCCTCTGGTTTAAACCGACCGCGCTCCCGGGTGATGCCATCATTTTCAGCCGCCGGGAAGGCCGGAATGCCTTCGTTATCGGCGCGGACAAAGGCATGCCGTATGTGGAGATATCCGGAGCCAGCGGGCCACAGCGTGCCACTGCCAGCGCACCCGTTACAGTCAATGCCTGGCATCACCTTGCCGTTACAGCGGCCGGCGGCAAAATCACCCTGTATCTCGACGGTGATTCGGTCGCGACCCTCGCGGCGGCGTTGCCCGCGCTCAACTCGGCCGCAATCATTGGGGGAGATTCCGTGATGGCCGCGGGCACGACCGGACTGGTGGGTGAGGTGGACGAACTGCAGATCGCCAAAGTCGCGCGCAATGCCAGTTTCATCAAGTTGGCCGCCAGTGTTCAGGGCGGAGCAGCGGACAAACTCATTGCCTTTAGTCCGGAGGAACTGCCGAAGGACTGGCTGAGCTGGCTGAAGGGCGGTTATTTCGGGATAATCATCAGCTCGCTCACGTTGGATGGCTGGGTGGTTATTGGCATCCTGATGGTGATGTCGGCCATCAGTTGGGTCGTGATGCTCAACAAAATCTCCTACCTGAACGGCCTCAGCCGCGGCAACACACTGTTTATGAAGGAATGGGGACACATTGCCAACGACCTCACGGTGCTTGACCACGGCGACGAGGACCGGACCAAGACGCTCGGCGGGCGGGTGGACGCCCAGGGTATGAGAGCGCTGCGGAGTTCGTCGGTCTACCGGATTTACCAGATCGGCTCATCCGAAATCCGTCACCGGCTGGCAGCGGACCGCAGTGGCAAAGTCCTCTCGGCGCGCTCAATCCAGGCCATCCGGGCCAGCCTCGATGGAGGAATTGTCCGGGAGTCGCAGAAGCTCAACCGCATGATCGTGCTGCTCACCATCGCGATTTCCGGTGGCCCGTTTCTCGGGCTGCTTGGCACCGTGGTCGGCGTGATGATCACCTTTGCAGCCGTCGCCGCCGCCGGTGAGGTCAATGTCAACGCGATTGCTCCCGGCATTGCGGCCGCGCTGCTGGCCACGGTGGCCGGCCTTGCGGTCGCCATCCCGGCGCTGTTCGGCTACAATTACATTGTCACCCGGGTCAAGGACGCGACCAGCGACATGCACGTCTTCATTGATGAGTTCGTCACGAAGATGGCCGAGTACTATTCCGAGCCGGCGGCCCAGAGCCGCACCCTGACCCGCGCGCCATTTGGGCCGAGCGAGCCGCGCGGATAACCCCGGGAATCCACCGCCATGAAAGTCCAGGAAGACAAGCCCTACGACGACATCAACATCACGCCGATGCTGGACCTGGCGTATGTGCTGCTGGTGATCTTCATTCTCATGTGCACCGCTTCGGTGCAGGGGCTGAAGGTCAACCTGCCGCGGGCCAGCAGTTCGAAACCCCTGTCGGCACCAAAGACCAAGGCGATCACGATCCGGGATGACGGATCGATCAATCTCGATGCGATCCCTGTCACCCTGACGGAATTGGAGCAGCGTCTCGGGGCGTTGAAGGCCCAGACCCCGGATTTCCCGGTCGTGGTCAAAGGCGCCGCGGTGGTGCCCTACCAGAGCGTGATGGATGTGCTCGGCGTGCTCGGGAACCTGGGCATCTCGCAGGTCGGCCTCGCCATCAGCAAAGCCCCCGGCAAATGACCGCAAATTTACCACCATGAACACCACCAACCATCACTACGACAAAGAGCGCAGCGGGCCGGAATTTGCCCGGCGTTTCTGGCCCGTGCTCCTGCTGGGCGCGTGCGTGCTCTCGGCTGCCGGCGCGGTCATGTTTCAGCTCGCCACCCACAAGACGCCGCCGCCCAGCCGGGAACAGGTGATTACGATCCGGGACGACGGAGCGATCAATCTCGCCGCGGCCCT
>CAIXIZ010000093.1 GCA_903919625.1 uncultured Verrucomicrobiota bacterium | reverse complement strand
GTGGCGCCGGGGATGGGCTTGCCCGTCTTGGCATCGACCTTGGCGGCGATCGCCTCCCAGATCGGCTTCAATTCCTTCCAGGCGGCCATATCGCCGCCCGGCATGAGGGACGGACCGAAGCGCGCGCCCTCTTCGCCGCCGGAGACGCCGCTGCCGACAAAGCGCAGGCCCTTTTCCTTCAACGCCTTTTCGCGGCGGATGGTGTCGGTCCAGAGGGCGTTGCCGCCGTCAATCACGATGTCGCCGGCCTCGAGGAGCGGCACGAGGCTGTCAATGACGGCGTCGGTCGCCTTGCCGGCCTGCACGAGGATGATCATTTTGCGCGGCTTGGCGAGGGAGGCGACGAACGCGGGGAGGGTTTGCGCGCCGACGAGGCCGCCGGGCGTGGCCGGGTTTTCGGCGACGAACTTGTCGGTCTTCTCGGTGGTGCGGTTGAACACCGAGATTTGGAAGCCGTGGTCGGCGATGTTGAGGGCGAGGTTCTGACCCATGACGGCAAGGCCGATGAGTCCGATGTCGGAGCGGGATTTGGGCATGGGAGAAAGGAGGCGGTCATGCTTGGCAGGGCCGCGCAGGAAAACCAACCTCATTTTCGCGCGTATTTACGGCGCGGTGCCGCCGCCTGCTGACCGTTACCTCCCGCCGGGGTTATATCCCATCGGGTCTGATTCCCCGATGCTGGCTTGGTTGGAGCAGGGGAGTCGCTTGAGGACGCCCGGATCGGAGGGCGGCGACCAGCACCGCCCCTTGTTGCTACAATTGTCTGCAATGCTCCGGGGATCCTTAATGGGCAGGCCGGGACACCGGCTTGGCCGGGGAATGGTCGCCGTAGGACCCTTTGCTGGGCAAAAAGGGCGCGATATAGTCAATCGCCGGGGTGAGAAAGGCCGGCTCATCGCGATCGTAAACCCAGTCCACGCCAACCAGAAACACCGCAAAGAGCAGCAATCCGAACAGCAGCAGCTTGCCCGCCCCCGCCATGATATGGCGCACCAAAGTCACCCCAAAGAATATGCCCAGGATGCCCAGCACGATAATCCACCAGACATGCGCCGGCACTTGCTGGATTTTTTCCATCGTGGTGAGGGCGAAGAGCGGCATGAGGGACAAGGCTGGCCACCCCGGGTGAATTATCGAGCGTAAACCACCATTGGCCGCCATTTGGTCGCCGCCCTGCCGTTCAACCGGTCTGGCCGCGCGTCGCGCAATTCACCCACTCGGCCGGACCGCCATCGGCGTAATGCTCCTTTTTCCAGACCGGGACGCGCGCCTTCACCTCGTCGATGATGTACCGGCAGGCATCAAACGCCGCCCCACGGTGCGCCGCCGACACGCCCACCCATACCGCCAGCCCGCCGATCTCCAGCCGTCCGGTGCGGTGGACGCATGCCGCCACCACGATGGGAAATTTCTCCCGCGCCTCGGCCAACACCTTCGCGCCCTCGCGCTCCGCCAGCTCACCGAACGCCTCGTATTCGAGCGCGGTTACGGGCCGGCCGTCGTTCTGGTTGCGCACCCAGCCCTCGAAGGTCACGCTGGCTCCCGCGCCGGGTGAGGTGAGCCCACGCTGAAGTACGGCGGGAACGAGCGGATCGGCGGAGAGGCGAAACATGGCGGGGAAAATGGCGGCAGATTTTCAGATTTCAACGCAAAGCCGCAGGATGGCGGAGCGCGACCTCCCGGCGCGCTGGCTTACGGCCTTCCAAAAATTGCCCGCGGTTTGCACAGATGATGACGGTGTCCTGATCCGTGATAATCTGTGTTATCCGTGGTTAAAGTCCGGCTTCTGCTCAACTCCCAATTGTCTGGCAGGCCGCCTGGTTTTGTGGCTTCTGAACTCCGCCCTCGCCACTCCGCCTTTCCCTTCATGCCCGCGCCCACCCTCCTCGTACTCGCCGCCGGCCTTGGTTCCCGTTACGGCGGGCTGAAGCAGCTCGATCCCGTCGGACCGGCGGGCGAAATCCTGCTCGACTACGCCGTGTTTGATGCGCTGCGTGCGGGTTTCGGGCGCGTGGGGTTTGTCATCCGCGAGGAATTTGCCGAGGAGTTTCGCGCCCGCGTCGCGGCAAAATACGCCGGCCGCGTGCCCGTGGATCTGGTTTTCCAGTCAACGACCCTGGTGCCGCCCGGCTGCACCGTCCCACCGGGCCGTGAAAAACCGTGGGGGACGGGCCACGCCGTCTGGTGCGCCGGCGAGGCCATCAATGGTCCCTTTGCGGTGATCGGCGCCGACGACTTCTTCGGCCGCGACGCCTTCGCCCAACTGGCAAAATTTCTCCCGACCGCTTCGGGTTCCGCCCATCCACAATCCAAAATCCACATTCCAAAATACGCGCTGGCGGGCTACCGGCTCGCCAACACTCTTTCCGAGCACGGGGCCGTGGCGCGCGGCGTGTGCGGGGTGGGCCCGGATGGCCAGCTCACGCGGGTGACCGAGCGCACCAACCTGCGCCGCGAGGACGTGGGGCCGGGCCGCGAGTTCACCGGTGACGAAACGGTTTCGATGAACTGCTGGGCATTCACCCCGGAGATTTTTCCAGCGCTGGAGCGGCAGTTTGCCGCGTTTCTCCAACAGAATGCGGGCGCCTCCAATCCGCCCAAATCCGAGTTCTATCTCCCCGAAGCCGTGTCGGAGCAAATCGTCACCGGCGTGGCCGAAGTACAGGTGCTGCCAACGACCGCTACGTGGTTTGGCGTGACCTACCGTGAGGACAAGCCGCGCGTCCAGGCCGCGCTCGCCGCGTTGCACGCCAGCGGCGAGTATCCGGACAAACTGTTTTGACCACGGATCACACGGATGAACCCGGATGGGCAGCAGCATCACGTTTTGCTGCAGGCCAGCCCGTTGAACTGGCTGACCGGGGAGCCAGGTCAGCGACCTGGCCTACATCCGGCCAACGGCGTTTTTTGTTTTTTATCCGGGTGAATCCGTGTAATCCGTGGTTGTCCGATGAATTTCTCCCGCCCTGATGCCGACATCTTCGTCCCCGACGGCCAGCCGCCCGCCGCTGCGCTCGCGCGCGTCACCCAGCTCTGCGTTGCGGCGCACCAGGACGATATCGAAATCATGGCGCACGCGGGCCTGTGCGACTGTCTCGACGATCCGTCGCGTAAATCGTTCGGCGGCGTGGTGGTGACCGACGGGGCCGGGGCGCCACGCTCCGGGCCATATGCGCAGTTTACCGACGCGCAGATGTGCGCCGTACGGCGCGAGGAACAACGCCGGGCCGCCACGCTCGGTGGCTATGCCCTCCAGCTCCAGCTCGCCCACCCGAGTGCCGACGTGAAAACGTCCGGCCATGCCGGCGTGCGTGCCGACCTGGCGGCCATTTTCTCCGGCGGCACGCCCGAAGTGGTCTATCTGCACAACCCGGCCGACAAGCACCCCACGCATGTCGCGGTTTTTCTCCGCTGCCTGGAAGCGTTGCGCGCGCTGCCGGTGGCGCGCCGGCCCCGGCACGTGTTGGGCTGCGAAGTGTGGCGCGACCTCGACTGGCTGGCGGATGCCGATAAAGTCGCGCTCGACAGCGGACGACGGCCGGAGCTGGCGGCCGCATTGCTTCGGGTGTTCGACTCCCAGCTGGCGGGAGGCAAGCGCTACGACCTGGCAACGCTCGGCCGCCGCGCGGCGAACGCGACCTTCCACACCGCACGCGCCGCCGACCGATTGTGCGGCATCACCTGGGCGATGGATCTGACGCCGCTCGTCTCCGACGCTTCATTGGATGTGGCGGCCTTCACCCTCGCGCACGTTGACCGCCTGCGTGCCGAGGTGGCGGGGACGCTGCGGGACGGGACGGGGTGATTACTGGTCTTGTAAAATAGGGTGACGCACGATCCGTCCCGGCTCTCCCGAGCCGGGCTACGTTCTCCTTGTAGCCCGCTTCGGGAGAAGCGGGAATCTGCGGCAAAGGTTGTCAGGTTATTTTGCAAACCCCCGTAACAGGGGGGCTTGCCTGTCGGATGCGTTCGTCCTTCATCAACGCCAGCCAACCTGCCCAAATGAAAAAGCCTTTTCGAATTTGCATCAGGATTATCGTGTATGGCGGACTTTTTGTGGGCATTTTTGGTTTCCGGAGCAAAAGCCTTTTCTCAAGCGACGTGACTGGCACCGTATCTTCTCAGACTCGTTGGCTGGTGATCTTCCCAACGAGTTCAGAATATCTGGAAAGCCCGCTTAAAAAATGGTGTCGGGCGCGTAATGTGACGGTCATTGAAAAAACATGCTTGTTTCGACAAATGACTTCATGATTTTCGGGGAAATACACGGCACATTTCCGTGGCCCCCAATTTCGAAACTTCCGTTGCTCTCGCAGGCTGATTATGTGGCCAAGGAAGACGAGCCTGCGATTCGGCAATTCATCAATGACATGATGTCGAATCCCGACAAGCAGGCCCAGGAAAAATTGGTTGAGCGAGTCCGACAGCGTGTCGTGGAATTGGCCCGAATTAGCCGGTAAACGTCGTCATCAGCTCCGCATAAATTTTCGCGCTACGGATGAGCTCCTTGATATTCGCGCGCTCGTCGGCGCCGTGCTCGTGCTCGCCGCCGGGGCCGTAACCGAGGGTCGGGATTTTGCGGTGATAGGCGAAAAAATGCATGTCGTTGAACCCGGTCGAAATCCCGAATTTCGCCCTTCCGCCGCGCACCTTGGCCACACAGCCGGCCATCGCGGAAAAAAACGGGTGCGTCGGCGGGGTGAAGCACGGGTGATTTTCGGACACTTTCTCGACCGTGATGCGGCAGCGCGGTATTTTCCGGGCGGCGGCGCGGAGAAACGCCCGCAGCTCGCGCTCCGCACCGGCGACCGTCTCGCCGGGCAGCACGCGGCGGTCGATGGAAAAACTGGCGAGCGCGGGCACGGTGTTGATCTTGCCGCCGGGTCCGGGGGCAAACATGCCGCCGATATTGAGGGTGGGGCGCATCGTCCGGCCGTCGGGCGAGGCGAGCGTCCGTCGCGCCAGCACGCGCTTGTGCGCCTCCAAGGCGAGGACGAGGGCGGACATTTTCTCCAGCGCATTGATCCCAAGTTCGGGCAAACTGCCATGCGCGGCGCGGCCATGCACCGTGACATTGAGCCAGACGACCCCGTTGTGACCGCAACAGATCGTGTTGCCCTCGCCACCCTCCATGACGATGGCGTAGTCCGGCGCGATGGGGGCATGCTCCACCAGCCAGCCGGCCCCAAGCGCCGAATTGGTCTCCTCATCGGCGGTAAACGAGACCTCGACATTCATCCGGGGCGCCGCCCCTGAGGCGCGGAGCGCGCGCAACGCGAGCAGGAGCGAGGCAATGGAGCCTTTCATGTCGGCGGTGCCGCGCCCATAAATCCAGCCGTCTGCCACCGTGCCGCTGAAAGCGCTCCCATGCCGCCAGCCGCCACCGGCCGGCACCACATCGTAGTGGGCGTTGAAGTGGAGCGTTTTGGCCGCACCGGGCGCGGCGAGCCGGCCGAGGACATTGTAGCGGGGAAACGCATGCTGCTCGCGCGGCAGCCGGCGGCGGAGGAGGGCAGGGGGGATGGGAAGGCGTTGCGCCACCAGGCCCGCGGCGCGCAGCTCGCGCACGAGCTGCGCGGTGATCGCGGCGTAGTGTTCGCCCGGCGGATTGACGGTCGGCAGGCGCACGAGCCGCCGCAGGAGCGCGGTGAGATCACCGGCGTGGGCATCGAGATAGGCGGCGGGCGTCATGTTAAAATATTTCTCCAGGACGCATTGTCATGATTTTCCTTCCATTGGGCAACCCCGGAAGGGGAGAAAGCAACCGGAAGCGGTGGAGCAGAACGCCCGTTTGCCTTTTGACACCAGCCCGCCCGTGCCGCATTTTGCCTCCGCCATGTCCCTCGCCGATCTCCGCAAAGATTACAGCCTCGCCGGGCTGCTGGAAAAAAACCTCGCGCGCGACCCCTTCCGCCAGTTCGAGAAGTGGTTTCAGGAGGCGGAGGCGGCAAAAATCCCCGAGCCCAACGCCATGACCCTCGCCACAGCCGGGCCGGACGGGCCGTCGTCGCGCACCGTGCTGCTCAAGGGTCTCGATGGGCGCGGCTTCGTGTTCTATTCCCACTATGAGAGCCGCAAGGGCCGTGACCTGGCCGCGAACCCACGCGCCTCGCTGCTTTTCCCGTGGCTCGCCCTCGAACGGCAGGTGGTCGTCGAGGGGAAGGTCACCAAGGTCTCGCGCGAGGAGAGCGAGGCGTATTTTCACTCGCGCCCGCACGCCAGCCAGCTCGGCGCCTGGGCCTCGGCCCAAAGCACGCTCGTTGCGGACCGCGCCGCACTCGACGCCGCGTTCAAGGCGGTAGAGGAAAAATACGCCGGCCGGGAAGTGCCGCTGCCGCCGCAGTGGGGCGGCTGGCGGCTCTCGCCTGAAACGGTCGAGTTCTGGCAAGGCCGGCGCAACCGCCTGCATGACCGGCTGCGCTATCGTCGCGAGCCGAATGGCGACTGGGTCATCGAGCGGCTCGCGCCGTAATCTGCCGGTCGCCGCCCGGCGGGAAGGGCGCAGCAAAGGGGCCCCCATGGGTGTCAAACCGTTCAGACCTCCCTTCCCGGTTCCCCGGTGGCGCTGGCCGTTTGTGACAATTTGGAAAAATTTCTGTTCGCCCCGGGGCCGCTTTTCCCTGTCTCCTCCCCCCGCTGTCTCCCGCCCGCTTCACCCACTTGAAGAAATCCATAAAAAATCTGGCCCGGCCCGGCCGGGCCGCCGCCCCGCCGCCGCCGGGGTTGCTCGCCGCCGCCTTGGGTGCCTTGGGCGATGGCGTGTTGCTGGCCAAAGCGCGCTGGACGCCCAAGGGGCTGACCGTTGTTTTTGCCAACGATGCTTTTTGTGCGATGACCGGCCGGGCTCTCGCCGCACTACGCGGGCGGCCCCACGGGGAGCTGCATGCCGACTCAGGCCATTTCGAGGCGTTGCGGCGCTGGCTGCGCCAGCCCGCACCCGGCCTGGCGCTTTCCGGCGAGGGCTATCTCACCCGGCAGGACGGCGTGCAACTTTATGCCACCTGGACCTTCAGCGCGGTGGCCGGGACCGGCGGGCAGATCACGCACGTCGCCATCACCTACCGGGACATGACCGCGAAACGCCGGGT
Source organism: uncultured Verrucomicrobiota bacterium (assembly GCA_903919625.1). Taxonomy (GTDB): domain Bacteria; phylum Verrucomicrobiota; class Verrucomicrobiia; order Opitutales; family Opitutaceae; genus CAIYUN01. The sequence continues at coordinate 14,898 of CAIXIZ010000093.1, read as the reverse complement.
GCAGGAGGAGGTGGTCCATGCCCAGCGCATCGAGGCCGTGGGCCGTGTCGCCGGGGGAGTGGCGCATGATTTCAACAATCTCCTCTCCGTCATCAACGGTTACTGCGAAATTCTCGGCAGCAAGCCTGCCATGCGCCGGCTGGCCGCCCGGGAGATCGGCGAGATTCACCGGGCCGGTCGCACCGCCGCCGGTCTGGTGCGCCAGCTCCTCGCGTTCAGCCGCCGCCAGGCCCTACACCCGCAGGTCGTCAGCCTCAACCAGCTGGTCCGCGACAACGCCCCCATCCTCGCCAAGCTCCTCCGCCCCGGCAAAACCCTCGCCCTCGATTTGCGCGCCGAGCCCGACCGCGCGAAGGTGGATCCCACGCAGATCCAGCAGGTGCTGCTCAATCTCATCCTGAATGCCCGGGATGCGCTCGCCCCCGGGGGCGAAGCCGCGATCCGGACCAGCTACCGCGAGATCGCGGTCGGCCGCAACCGCCGCCTCACCGACCTTCCGCCCGGCCGCTATGTCGTGCTGGCCGTCAGTGACAATGGCGCCGGCATGGACGAGAGCGCGCAGGCCCATCTTTTCGAACCGTTTTTCACCACCAAGGAACAGGGCAAGGGCACCGGCCTGGGCCTCGCCCTCGTCTATGGCGTCGTGCAGCAAAGCGGCGGGCATATCTTTGTCGAAAGCGCACCGGCCGCCGGCACGACCTTTGAGATCTACCTTCCGGCGGTGATGGATCCGGCGCCGCGCGGTGACCCGCTCCCGGCCGAGCTCCCGGCCACGCGCGGCCATGAGACCGTGCTCCTGGTCGAGGAGGACCAGGTCGTCCGCAAAATGGTCGCCGGCATCCTCACCGCCGATGGCTATCAGGTGCTCGATGCCGCGCTGCCGGCCGAAGCGCTTCGGCTGGCCCGTCGCGCCGGCAAACCCATCGAGCTGCTGATCGCCCCGCTCCAGTCGCCCGGCGATGACAGTGAGAAACTGGCCCATGCGCTGCATGCGGCCAATTCCCGGCTCCGGATTCTCGCCGCCGGCAACCACGAACCACCGCTGCTCGACTGGCTGGTTCCCACCGCTGTGGGCGGCCTGACCAAACCTTTTGCCCTGAGTGATCTGCTCCGGGCCGTCCGCTCCCTGCTTGACGGCCAGGGCGTCCCCGCCGTCCCGCCGCATTTTCATCCGCCTGAGTGAACCTCCCGCCCGCGCGCGTCTCGGACTCCCACCCCATGCTGCTCTCCCTCATCCGCCACGGCGACGCCGTCTCCTCCGAAGCTGACCCGGCGCGTCCGCTCAGCCAGCAAGGCCGCGATGACGTGATCCGGCTCGCAGCGCGGCTGCGGGCCGACGGTACCGCCCCCGCAACCATCTGGCACAGCCCGATCCGGCGAGCCCGCGAGACCGCCGCCCTGCTCGCCCAGCACCTCGGCTGCCCGGTGATGCTCGTGGGCAAATCCTATCTCCAATCTGAGGATGACCCGGCCAAAATCGCCCGCCTGCTCGCCGAGCTTCCGCCCACCGCGGATCTGGCCATCGTCGGTCACGAACCGCATCTGGGTGCGCTCGCCACGCTGCTCACCACCGGCCATCCCGCGCCGATCGGGTTTGCGCTGGAAAAAGCCGGCATCATCACCCTCGCCCCCGCCGAGGGGAAACACGCGGCCTCCGGCTTCCCGCGCTGGGAAGTGCGCGGGCAAATTCCGCCGGTTCCGCCAACCACCATGGTCAATCCTGGCTGACATTTTTTAAGGAAAATGCACGAGGCACCAGCCATGGCCCGCAAAAAATCCTCCCCCGCTCCCGCCAAGCCGCTGCGCGGAAAAAAATCCTGGCGCGAAAAGCTCGCCGACGACAAGGACCTGCCGAAGGTCGTCATGCTCGACGCCACCGCCGCCGCCCGCTGGGGCGGGCGCACCCTCGCCATTCCCGCGCCGCGCGAGGTGGATGCGCTCATGCGCCGCGTGCCACGCGGCCGGGTCGTCACGATCAACGAGCTGCGCGCAGCGGTCGCGCGCCGGCACGGTGCCGCGGCCGGCTGCCCGATCACCACGGGCATTTTTTCGTGGATCGCCGCGCACGCCGCCGCCGAAGCGGCAGCATCGGGCGAAACCGGGTTCACCCCTACTGGCGCACGCTCAAAACCAAGGGCGAGCTGAACCCGAAATACCCCGGCGGCATCCCCACGCTCACCGCACGGCTGGAGGCCGAGGGGCATGAAGTCTTCCAGAAGGGAAAACGGTTTTTCGTGCGTGATTTTGAAAAGTTCGTAGCGAAGCTGTAGGGGCGCAGTCCGGCTGCGTCCCGGGGCCGGGCGGCATTTCTCCCGTAGGCCGCTGCGGGAGAAGCGGGCCAGCCGTCATTCAGCCAGCCGACCGTTGACACCCTTCCGGGCGCGCGTGTGCTGGGCGGCGTATGAAAATATTCCTCACCGGCGCCTCTGGTTTTGTCGGCGTGGCCTTTGCCGAGGCGGCGCACCGGCGCGGGCACCACGTCATCGGGGTCTTCGGTGCCTCCGCGGCCAGTGTCCCCGGGCTCGCCCAAAAAATTGTCCTCGATCTCACCAACCGTGCCGCGGTGACCTCGGCCTTGCTCGAACATTTTCCCGACACCGTCGTCAACTGCGCCGCCGTCGCCGAGCCGGCCCAATGCGAGGCCGACCCTGCCCGCTCCGACGCCCTGAACGTCGCCCTGCCCACCTTGCTGGCGCAGCTCGCCAACCATCTGAGCGCGCGCCTGGTCCACATCTCGACCGAGCAGGTGTTCGACGGTACTGCCGCACCTTACGCGACCGACAGCCGCCCCAATCCCATCAACCTTTATGGCCGGCAAAAGTTGCTCAGTGAACGCGCCGTCCAGGCCGCCGCCCGCACGTTTGCCGTCACGGTCCGCGCCCCGCTGCTCTCCGGCAACAGCCCCGCCGGCCGCCGCAGCCTGCACGAACGCCTGTTCGCCGAATGGGCCGCCGGCCAGACCCCACGGGTGTATACGGACGAAATCCGGCAGCCCTGCACCGCCGGCAGCCTCGCCGAAGTGCTCGTCGAGCTGTGCGAACGCACCGATCTGCACGGGGTCGTCCATTGGGCCGGCCACGAACCGTTGTCCCGCCACGAGCTGGCCCGGCGCATCCGCGCCCATTTCAAGCTGGCCGAGACCTCGGCCCCGATCCTGGCCATCACCCGTGCCGACACCCCTGCCGTATCCGCCACGCGTCCGGCCAATCTCACGCTCGACCTGCAGCCGCTGGCCGGGCTGCTCAAGACCCAGCCCGAAACGTTCGAAGCGCAGCTGGACCAGTTCATCGTCCCGCCACCCTTCCGCGAATGGTATCACGCGCAAAACTGACGCAAATTCGGGGAAAGCCCCGAGGCATTGCAGCCAATGACAGGGGCGGTGCTGGTCACCGCCCTCCGATCCGGGCGTCGTCCAGCGACGCCCCCTACCCCAACCAAGCCGAAGCCAGCTTCGGGGAATCAGACCCAATGGGATTGAATTAAATCCGCCATGAAGCTCGATCTGCTCCCTTACCGCGTCGCCGGGGCCGCCGAAAACATGGCGGCCGATTTTCTCCTGCTGAAAACCGCCGGCGCCGGCCGCGCCCGGTTCCGGCATTACGGCTGGCGCATCCCGGCGTTCACCTTCGGCTACAGCCAGCCCATCGCCGTCGTGCGCCCCCAGCTTCCATCCGGCGAAACCGTCGAGCTTTGCCGCCGCGCCACCGGTGGCGGCCTGGTGGACCACCGCAACGACTGGACCTACGGGCTCATTCTGCCGCGCGGCCATGCCCTGGAGGAGATGCGCGCGACGCAGAGCTACCGCCTGGTCCATGAGGCGCTGGCCGCCGCGCTTGTCGCGCAGGGCGTCCCCGCGGTGCTGCAACCGGCCGCCGCCACAACGCGCGTCAGCGGCCTGCCCGCCGGGGTGTGCTTTCAGCGCGCGGAAACCTTTGACGTCTGCTCAGCCAAGACGGGGGAAAAGATCGCCGGCGCGGCGCAGAAGCGCGCAAAACAGGGCATGTTGTTCCAGGGCTCGGTGTGGAAGGACGCCCTCGGAGTCGCCGTGGACTGGGAAAAATATGGCGCCGATTTTGCCGCCCGCCTGGCCGCCATGCTGGGCGCGGACGCCGGCGCGGCGCCCTGGCCCGATGAGGCGGGTGACGATGCCATGGCACCACTCATCGAACAATACGCCTCGGCGGAATGGAATGAGGCGCGGTAACGGATGCCCGCCCCATCAGCCGGAGTTCCGGATAATCGAACTTTACTTGAAGCCATCGTCACGGATAATCCGCCGGTCGCGACCCTCTCCATGGCATCATTCCCAGCCCTTTTCCGCATTCCGGCGATGCCTGTGGTGTCACTTTTTAAAATAACTGGGATTTCCCGGACGGTTCCGGCCCGCTGGATGAGGCCGTCCGGCATCACGCCCAGGCCGGCGGGCCGCTAACGATCATGCGCGACCCGTTTCGCAATCTCTCGATCAAGCGCAAGCTCACGTTGATCATCACCCTGACCAGCGGACTGGCGGTGATGCTCGCGTGCGCCGGTTTTGTGCTCCAGGAGATGGTGTCGTTTCGCAGTGTCACTTTGGAAAGCACCCGGACCATCGCCAAATTCGTCGGCCAAAACGCCGCGCCCGCGATCGGCGCCGACGATGCGGTCGCCGCCAGGGAAGTGCTCGATTCGCTCGATGGCCAGCCGCACATCATCGCGGCGGTGCTGTACAATTCGGCCGGGCGCGCCTTTGCCCGGTACGTTCGCCCCGGAGCGGAGCCCGACCTGCCGGGCATCGCGCCCTCGGCCGAGTTTGAACCCAAATTCTACCCCGACCGTCTGGAGCTGGCCCAGCCCGTCCATGGACCCAACGACAGGACAGTGGGGATGCTTTATCTGGTCTCCGATCTCAAGGCGCTCGACGAAAGAATCAGGCGCTATTTCACCATCGCGGCCGGCCTGCTGCTGCTCTCGATGATCGCCGCCTCCATCCTCTCGGCCGCGTTCCAGCGCATCATCACGGCCCCGCTTTCCGAGCTGGTCAACCTGGCCCGGCGCGTCTCCACGCAAAAAAACTATTCCCTGCGCGCGACACCGCGCGGGCACGACGAGATCGGGGTCGCGATTGAGGGCTTTAACGACATGCTGGAGCAGATCCAGCGCCGCGACGGTGCCCTGCGCGGAGCGCATGACGACCTGGAGGAACGCGTCAATGAGCGCACGCACCAGCTGCGGGAGCAGATCGGGGAGCGCGTGGCCGCCGAAAAGGCGCTGCAACAGCAGTTCGCCCGCATCAGCCTGCTCAATCAGATCACGACGGCCATTTCCAACCGACAGGACCTTGAAAGCATCGTGCAGATCGTGCTCGCGGAGATCGAGGCGCACCTCCCCGCCGATTTTGCCTCGTTGTCGCTGCACGATTCCGTCGCCGGCACCCTGCAGGTGGCCGCCGAGCGCCAGCTGGGCAAGGTCACCCCGCCCGGAGGCCAGACGCTGGCCCCCCAGGGTCCGCTGGCCGTCGCACTCACCGGGCTCGAAAGCTGCCGGGCCGGCCAGCAGGTGTATGTTCCCCGCACCGCCGGTGCCGCGCCTGCCCTCGCGCAACGGCTCGCCGCCGCCGGGCTGGGCTCCATGGTGGCGGTGCCGCTCATGCTGGAGCACCGGCTGTTTGGCGTCCTGGTGGTCGCACGGGGGAATCCGGACGCATTTGCGAGCGGCGAAAGCGAGTTTCTGCGGGTGCTGGGCGAGCAGGTGGCGCTGGCTGGCGCGCAGGCCCGCCTCTATACCGAGCTGCAGCGCGCCTATACGGAACTGCGCCAGAGCCAGCAGACCATGATGCAACAGGAACGGCTGCGCGCCCTGGGCCAGATGGCCAGCGGGATCGCCCATGACATCAACAACACCCTGTCGCCCATTGTCGCCTACACCGAGATTCTGCAGGCGCGGGAAACGGGCATCTCCGACGCCGGCCGGCGGCACCTCAGCAGCATCCTCACCGCCGGGGAGGACATCGGCAAGATCGTGGTGCGCCTGCGCGAGTTTTCCCGGCCCCGCGCGTCCCACGAAAAACACACCTCCGTGCAGCTCGGCCCGCTGCTCGTTCAGGTCTCCGAGCTCACCCGGCCCCGCTGGCGCGACATGGCCCAGGGCCGCGGCGCCGAAATCCGGCTGCAGCTGGATCTGGCCGAGAAATTGCCGCCCGTGGCGGGCAACGAGACCGAGCTGCGGGAATGCTTCATCAATCTCGTCCTGAATGCCGTCGATGCCATGCCCAAAGGCGGCACGCTCACCCTGCGCACCCGTCTGGCCACCGCCGGAATTATTGTCGAGATCGGCGACACCGGGGTCGGCATGGATGAGGAAACCAGGAAGCGCTGCTTCGAGCCGTTCTTCTCCACCAAGGGGCAGCTCGGCACCGGGCTCGGGCTGGCGATGGTCTATGGCGGAATTGAACGGCACCAGGCCCGGATCAAGGTGGACAGCACCCCCGGGGCCGGCACCACCATGCGCGTGATCTTTCCCAGCCATATCGCGGCTGCCACCGAAGACCGGCCCTCCACCGACCACGACCGCCTGCCCCCGCTGCACATCCTGTGCATCGACGATGAAGCGTCCCTGCGCCAGATCATGCAGGATCTGCTGCGGCTGGATGACCACAAGACCTCGGTGGCCGCAACGGGGGGGGGGAAGGGCTGGCCCTGCTGCGGCAGGCAAACGCCGCGGGCCGGCCGTTTGACGTGGTCATCACCGATTTGGGCATGCCGGAAATGGACGGTCGCCAGGTGGCTCTGGCCGTCAAACGCGAATCGCCCACCACCTTGGTCATGCTGCTCACGGGCTGGGGCAGCATCATCCAGGAAAACAACGGCCTGCCGCCCGGAGTGGACTGTGTGCTCGGCAAACCGCCGCGCCGCCAGGAGCTGAGCCGGGCTCTCCTCCGCCTGCTCGCCAACCACCTCGCCACCCCGCCGACCTAGGACTGCCTCCGGCAGCAGCTGGCCTTGCCGCGCGTCCGGCCGTCCGTCAGTCCGTCACCGCCGCAGCGTAATGACACACTCCAGGTGGCGCGTCTGCGGAAAGAGGTCAAATGGTTGTACGGCCGCAAGCGTGTAGCCGACGGCGAGGAATTGTTTCAGATCACGCATCTGCGTCGCCGGGTCGCACGAAACATAGACGACGGCGCGCGGGCCGTAGGCGAAAAGCTGCGCGAGAAAGCTTTCGTCGCAGCCTTTGCGCGGCGGATCAATGACCACGGCGGTGTCGGCGGCGGGAAAAGACAGCCCGGCGAAGATCGCGGCGGCATCGCCAGCTTGAAAGGTGGCGTTGGCCAGGCCGTTGGCCGCCGCGTTTTCCCGCGCAAAGCGGACGCTGCTTTCGCTGACCTCCACGCCCATCACCTGCTTAAACGCCGGGGCGCACGCGAGTGCAAACAGTCCGCTGCCACAGTAAGCATCCACGAGAAAATTTGCCCCGCTGGCCGCCGCCTGGTCGCGCACATAGGCGGTAAAGGCCGGCAGGATGAACGGGTTGTTTTGGAAAAAGTCGCGGGCGAGAAAACGGAGCCGCAAGGTCATTGGCTGGGCAGACGCCGGGGTCGTTACCTCCGGAGTTGGCGTGGCCGAACCGGGGGCGACGATGATCTCCTCCTCGATGATGGCGTCGTAGTCTCCCGTGACCTTGCCGCCGGCATCGCGCAACAGGAGCGTCGCCCCGCGGGTGAACTCGCCGGCCGCCGCCCGGGTGCGGATGTCGGGGCGGACCGCGGACAGGCGATCGTTGATGGCAGCGGTGGCAATCTCGCAGCGGGGCACATCCACGAGGTCGAACCGCGTGCCCTGGCGGAGAAAACCAATGGGAAAGTCTGTCCCGCCCGTGGCCGGCCCCTGGTCTCCCGGTCCTGGTGCGGCAGCGTGGCGGGGCGCGGCAAAATGGGGGGTGATTTTTGAACGGTAGCCATATTCCCGGGGAGAGCCGATGACCGGCGCGACCGCAGACGTGACCCCGGCCATATGCTCCAGCAATTCAGCCACCTGGCGGCGTTTCCACGCCAATTGTTCAGGATAGGCCAGGTGCTGGTATTGGCAGCCGCCACAACGGCCGTAGAGCGGGCAGCGGGGTGCGACCCGGTGCGGAGAGGGGGTGAGCACGGCCACGAGGTCGGCCTCGGAAAAATTTTTGTGGTTGCGAAAGACCCGCGCCCGGACCCGCTCGCCCGGCAGCGTAAAGGGCACCATCACCACCCAGCCGCCGGCTTTCTCCGGTTGCCCGGGGCCGGGCAGCGCGACGCGGCCCAATCCCAGGCCGTGGTTGGTGAGCGTGGAAATATCCAGCTCAAGCTCGGCATGGTAGGCAAAGGGCCGGTCGTTGAATTTTTTCGGCTTCAAGGCGGGAACACCGTGAACCCGGAGCCGCCGCCAAGTCACCAACTGATTTTCTCCGTGCGCTTCGCGCCCGCCGGGTGCAGAACAGGGCGTGGCCATCGAAAAGATCACCAGCCTGCAAAACCCGCGCGTGAAGCAGCTCGTGCGGCTGCGTGACCGGCGGCCCCGGGACGAGGCGGGCGTGTTTCTCGTCGAGGGCTACCGCGAGCTGCGCCGGGCGCTGGACAAGGGGGTGCGTCCGACCGAGCTGTATGTCGCCCCGGAATGGTTCCAGGGGGAAAATGAGCCGGCGCTCATCACACAGGCCGAAGCGGCCGGGGCACAGGTGTTTGAGCTGACAAAGGCGGTGTTCGCCAAAGTGGCCTATCGGGAACGGCCCGACGGCCTGCTTGCCGTCGCGCCCCAGTGGCGGCGGACCTTGCAGGATTTGGAACCCATCCTTGCCGGATCGGGGCTCAACCCAGGGTCAGCGGCTCCGGCGGCATCCGCGCCGTTCCTGCTCGTGGTCGAGGCCATTGAAAAACCCGGCAACCTCGGCACCTTGCTGCGCGGGGCAGACGCCGCAGGAGTGCAGGCGGTGATTGTCTGCGATCCGGTCACCGACCTGTTCAACCCCAACGTCGTGCGTGCCTCGACCGGAGTGCTGTTCTCTGTCCCGGTGGTCGTGGCCGCAAGCGCGGCGGTGCGAACCTGGCTGCGGGCCAAAAAAATCCGGGCCGTGGTGACGACCCCGGCGGCGCAGACGCTTTACTCGGATGAAAATTTGCGAGGTCCGCTCGCCGTGGTGATGGGCAGCGAACAATATGGGCTGAGCGATTTCTGGCTGAAGGAAAGCGACGCCCAGGTGCGGATCCCCATGGCCGGCCAGGCCGACTCGCTCAATGTGGCGATGGCGGCCGTCATCACCCTGTTTGAAGCCGTGCGGCAGCGGGGCGCATGAGCGCTCGGCCGGGAAATTCCGGAGGGCGGATTGGGCCTGGGGAAGAAGTGGCGGGGAAATGGCGCGCGGGCCTTCCCAACCACCGCGAAACGCCTGCCAACCTGCCCGGGCGTAATCGGCAGCCAGTGTCACTTATTACGTGACACTCCGGACAAACGGTCTGCCAGCGAAGTGTCACGTAATAAGTGACCCTCGCGTGGGGCATCAGGCGGTGCCCGGTTTTAATGAAGCAACCAGCCCGGCCATGCCCTCGGCCATGCTGACGCGGGGAAGGTAGCCGAGATCGCGGCGGGCCGCGCCAAGGTTGAACCAATGGTCTTTCGCCAGCTCGGCGGCGACGAAACGGGTCATCGGCGGCTCGCCCCGCAGCGGCAGCACCCGCCAGGCGGCTTCGCACGCCAGGCCCAGAACGGTGGCCGCCGCGAAGGGGATCTGTTTGGTGACGGGCGGTTCGCCAAGGGCGCGGAGCAGCTCATTGATCCAATCCCAGAGCACCACCGGCTCGCCGTTGGTGATGAAAAACGGTCGCCCCGCGACCGGTCGCGCACCGGCCGGCCCAGTGCCGGCCGAACGCGAAAGGGAAGGGGAGGGGAGCTGGCCGTTGCCCGTGGCCGGGAAGGACTCGCGGACCAGGCATTGTTCGGCCAGGAGGTGCGCGTCCACGGCATTTTCGACGTGCACCAAGTCCACCCGGTTATGGCCCTGCCCAATCCGGCGGAGGCGGCCGGCGCGGGCGCGCGCCAGGAGACGCGGCACGAGGTGAGGGTCACCCGCCCCCCAGACGAGATGCGGCCGCAGCGCGACGGTGCGAAGCGCGGGGGAATTGGCGGCCAAGACGAGGCGTTCGGCCGCGGCCTTGGTGAGCGGGTAGGCGCAGGGACAGGAGGTGGTGAGCGGGAGCGATTCGTCGGCGTCAGCGAGGTGACAGCCGTTGAAAACCACGCTCGGGGTGCTGGTAAGGATGAGCCGGCTCACGCCCTGCGCACGACAGCCGTCGATCACGTTTCCGGTCCCAAGGACGTTGGTCCGGTAAAAATCATCCGTACGCCCCCAGACCCCGACTTTCGCGGCGACATGAAATACGGTGCCCACCCCGGCACAGGCCGCGCGGACGGCGGCGGCATCATCGAGCGCCGCGCAGACCAGACGGACGCCGCGTTGGGCAAGATCGGGTGCCGGGTGGCGGGCGAGGACGACGACGGGGCGGCCGGCCGCGAGCAGGCGGCCGACGAGATGACGGCCAAGGAAGCCCGTGCCGCCGGTGACAAGAACGGGGGAGCTGGAATGGTGGTCTGACACGGAAAGCACCTTACAACAGGGAAAGGACCGGCGCTGGCAAAAACTATCCGCCGCATTTCGCGATGCGCCCGGGAATTCAGCGCTTGGGATCGGAGGTGAAGCCTTTGGCGGTGGCCGCCCAGCGGGCGAGGGCAAGGCGGTGGATCTTGGCATTGTGGCGGACATCCACGGGAAATTTCGGGTGAAAGTAAAAGGTGTCGATGGAGGCGGTATGAGGGTGGGCGAGGGCGAGCTGGCGCAATTCCCGCGCGAGGGCGCGGGCGGCGCGGGAATCTGAAACTGAGGTTTCGACGACCAGCGCCGGCCGCTGGCGGGGCCGGTCTCCGAGGCCGATGAGGGCGCAGCGGGCGGCCCGCGCATGCGGACGAAAGACCTGTTCACACGGCTCGGTATGACAAATGCCGTGAAGGGTTTCGACGCGTTCGGCCGAGCGGCCGCAAAACCAAAGGCGGCCGGCGGCATCGAGGTACCCGCAGTCGCCCATGCGATGCCAGACCACCCGTTCAGGTGCGGCGCCCCCTCCCTCCTCCAGGATTTTCGCCGCGGCGGTGGCGGCGGGAAGGGCATCATATTCCCGGGTGACGACGGGGCCGGAGACAATGATTTCGCCGATGGCGCCGGGGGCGAGCTCGCAGGCGTGGGCCAGCGTGGGGAGGGGCGCATCGGTGAGCGCGATGATTTTGACGGCAATGTCGGCCAGTGGCCGGCCCACGCAGGCGCCACGGACGGAGTCCGGGTCGATTTCGGCGGCGGAGACGGTGGCAATCGGGAGCGCCTCGGTGGCGCCGTAAGGGCTGTGGAGCTGGCCGTTGGGCAGAAAGCCGGCGGCGTTTTTCCAGAGCGCAGCCGGAACCGGGGCGCCAGCGCAGAGCACCCGGCGGAGCGTGGGGAGCGAAAGGCGATGGGCGAGACAGTGGTCGCCAAGCTTGCGCCAGAGGGTGGGGGAACCGAAGGAGTTGGTCACGCTTTCCTGGCGGATGGCCTGGATGATTTTGGCGGGGTCGAGGTCGGCCGGGTGACGCGGATCGAGTTCGGGCACGATCGTGGTCATGCCCAGGGCGGGGTTAAAGAGGGCAAAGATCGGCAGGAGCGGGAGGTCAATCTCGCCCGGGGCGATGGCGTAGGTCTCCCGGATGAGGCGAACCTGGGCGTCAAACATCCCATGCGCGTAGCAAACGCCCTTGGGCGCACCGGTGGAGCCGGAGGTGAACAGGATGGCGGCAAGATCCGGGGCCAAACGCCCGACGGGAGCGGGCGGTGAAAGCCGCCCGGCGGAACGCGGACCCGACAGCCGGGCGGTCAACGAGCCACTGACGGGGATGCGCAAGGCCACGGTGGAAAAAGCGCCCCAAAAGATCCGGCTGAGAATTTGCGCAAAGGGGATGCCCAGGAGCACGCGGGGCCGGGAACGGGCGACGCTGGCCAGAAAATGTTTCCGCCCCATGCCGGGATCAATGATCACGGGCACCGCCCCAAGCTGGAACAACGCAAAGACCGACGCGATGAGCGGGAGGCCGGGGCGAACCATCACGAGGGCGCGGTCACCCGGGCGGACCCCGCGCGCCACGAGGCGGTCCCGCCAGGCGGCCGCCTCCGCGGCGAGTTCGGCAAAAGTAAGCACGAGATAGTCGATGTCCCCGGCAGGGGTGCGGCCCCGGGGCACTTTGAGCGCAGGGACGCAGGGCTGCTGCGCGGCCATGAGCGCAAGGTGGCGGGAAATATTGGTGTCGGCAGCGGGCAAGCGGCTGCAAGGCTCGCCAACGCCCGGGTCCGGCGCAAAGAAAAAACCCCGCCCGGCTCAGGCCGGGCGGGGTCGGAAAGCAAAAGCGGCAGACGCTCAGTAGTTGTTGTATTTTATCGCGTCCCAGAGAAGGGAAACGCTGGTTCCGGTCGGGGAGCCGCCGTAAATTTTCGTGCCGTCAATCACGTCCGGAATCGGACCGTCCGGCTGATAATCGTTGGTTCTTTTGATGATGAGCCCGCCAAGCAGGTAGGTATCTTTACCGGCGTGCGTCGGCTGGGTGGCGCAACCCGAGGTAAACAGCGTCGCGACACCAAGGGCAAGGGCAAGCAGAAGGGAAGATTTCATAAGGGGAAGGGCAGAATAGGCGGGTGATTTGACGTTTGGCAAGCCCCCCTTTGCAAATATTTTTGGTTTTCAGGCGGGGCGAAGGGCCGGGTCGTCGCGGAGCAGCCCGGCCTGCCAGGGGAGCAGGATCTCATCGATCGCCCCGGGGGTGCGGGCGAGTTCGGCCAGCTGGGCGCGGGTGGCAATCAGGGTGGGTTCAAGGTTAATCAGGGTGGCGAGCCGGTCGCGCCCGGCCTTGAGCTGGTCCTGGCGGGCAACCTCTTCGGCGGTGGCGGAATGACGCTGGCTGCGGGGGCGGCGCGGAAGGCCCTGCGGGTCGCGAACGAGGGCGGCGCGGATGGTCACGGCAAGCGAGGGGGCCAGGCGGTCGTGGCGTTTGCCGAGGTGGACCGCCGCGAGGATGGTGGCCAGGGCGGCGCCTTCCTCGGCGGCATCGGCCAGGGCGAGCAGCACGTCTTGGTGGCAGATTTTGAACGGCGGGGTGTCGAGGCGGCGGGCCCAATCCTCCCGCCAGTGCCAGACGGCGTGGAGCACGCACAGGCCTGGACCCCGGAGCCGTTCGCTGCGGCCGACCCGCCAGGAATGTTCGTCGGCGCCGGGAAAGCCCGTAAGGGCCGCCTCGATCTGCCGCCGGCATTGCTGTTCGAGCCAGCCCTCCCGGCCAAGCGGCTGGAGCTCGCCGACGAGCAAATCGCGCAAAGCCGGCAGATACCACACGTCGAGGGCGGCGTAGTCGAGGAGACGGGGCGTGAGGGGGCGGCGCGACCAATTGGCCCGCTGGCTGGCCTTGTCGAGGGTGACGCCGTAATGCTCCTCCAGCAGGGCGGCGAGGCCGGTGCGCGGGCGGTTGAGGAGCTGGGCGGCAAGCATGGTGTCGAACAGGCCGTGCGCCCGAAAACCACACAAGTCGTGCAACAGCCGCAGATCGTAGTCGCTGCCGTGCATGACCAGGTTCTTCGTCGCCAGCATTTCCCACAGCGGCCGCAGGTCGAGGCCCGGCGTGAGCGCGTCCACAAGGAACACCTCGCCGCCGGCGAGAAACTGCAGCAGGCAGAGCCGCGTGCGGTAGCAGTTCATGTTGTCCGCCTCGGTGTCGAGGAAGGCATCGGTCATCGGCCCGAGCGCATCCAGCAGGGGGGCGAGCTGTCCGGGCCGATCGATCAAACGGTAGCCCGGCAGCCGGTGCTGAACGGCGGTCGCCGGGCGAGCCGCCGGCGGGCGGGGGGCCGCCGGTTCGATCTTGTCCTCCCCGGACGCAGGCGCGGCTGATTTCGCACCGAGAAAGCGGCGCACGGGCGCGGGAAGGAAACGGGAAATCATGCGGAAGACAAAACCGACATGGGGCAGTCTCGCACAGTCACGGGGTGGCGCGCAAAACAATTTTGCCTTGCCGGCCCGCCGGCCCATCATCGGGGGCATGAAGGTCATTGTGCTCTGCTCCGGCGGGATGGATTCCGTGACCGCGCTCCACTGGGCGCGGTCCGGGGAGGAGGTCGTCGCGGCGGTGGGCTTTGACTATGGGCGAAGCACAATGCCCGGGAGCTGCCGTTTGCCGCCGGGCAGGCGGCGCGGCTGGGGGTGAGGTTCGAGCGGGTGCGGCTGGATTTTGTGGAGCGGCTGTTTGCCTCGGACCTGTTGCACACCGGCGGCGCCATTCCTGACGGCCACTACGAAGCCGCGACCATGCGCCGCACCGTCGTGCCCTTTCGCAATGCCATCATGCTGTCCATCGCCTGCGGCTTGGCCGAAAGCGCCGGGGCGGAGGGACTGGTGATTGCCGCGCATGGGGGCGACCACGCGATCTATCCCGACTGCCGGGAGGACTTCATGCAGGCGATGGGCGAGGCGATGCGCCTGGGCACCTACGCCGGCATCGCGCTGTTGCGACCGTTCATCACCCTTACCAAGGCGCAGATTGCCGCAGAAGGGTCGCGGCTGGGGGTGGACTTCGCGCAGACCTGGTCATGCTACAAGGGCGGGGAGGTCCACTGCGGCACCTGCGGGACGTGCGTCGAGCGCCGCGAAGCCTTTCTGCTGGCCGGGCTGAGCGATCCGACGGCTTATGCGAGCCTTGAGCCGCTGCCTGCGAAGCCGGGGCGGGCTGACCCAACGGTTCAAAGCGGGCGTTGATATCTCAACGCGGTAAATATCTAACAAAAATCGGCCTGACCCCTTCAGAGAAAGAGAAAGAGAAAGAGAAAGAGAAAGAG
>CAIXIZ010000092.1 GCA_903919625.1 uncultured Verrucomicrobiota bacterium | reverse complement strand
CCCGTCGAGGGTGCCGCCGCCGCTCCCGGTGCCGCCGGTGCGACCCCGGCCGTGGGTCCCGATGGCAAACCCGTCGCCGCTCCGGCCGGAGAGGCCAAGGCCGGTGCCGCCGCCCCCGCCGCCGGTGGCGACAAGAAGGCCGCCGCCCCGGCTGCCGGTGCCAAGGCTCCCGCCGCCGGCGCCGCCAAACCCGCCGCCCCCGCGAAGAAGTAATTTCGTCCGCCGCCCCGGCCCGCCGCTTGACCGCGCCGGATGGGGCGTTTGTTCTTTGAGTCATGTCCAATCTGCTCGTGGCCGGCCTGGGCAATCCAGGCCGCGAATACGACGGCACGCGTCACAACGCGGGCTTCGTCATCCTCGACACGCTCGCCCGCTCGCTCGGGCTGACGTGGGAGCGCTCTCGCCGCTTTGAAGCCGACCTCGCCCGCTGGGACATCTCCCCCGGCCTGCCAGCCGGTCCGCGCACGGTCCTGCTGATGAAGCCGCTCACGTTTATGAACGAGAGCGGCCGTTCCGTCCAGTCCCTCGCCTCCTTCCATCGCACGCCCCCGGCCGACACTGTCGTGGTGTATGATGACCTCAACATTGCGCTTGGCCTCGTGAAGGTCTCGGTCACCGGCAGCGCCGGCGGACACAACGGCGTCGCCAGTCTGCTGGCCCACCTCGCCGACGGCTTCACCCGCTATCGGATCGGTATCGGCCCGAAGGAGCCGCCCGAGATTGACATGGCGGACTTCGTGCTCGGCCGCTTCACTCCCGCCCAACAGACCCTTTTTAACCAACAACTCGACCATTACATCACCGGCCTGCGCCTCGTCATCGACCATGGCGCAGCCCAGGCCATGAACCTGCTCAACCGCCGACCTTCAGTCCCATGACCACCACCACCAAACGTCAGTACCGCGCCACCTTCATTCTCGACAACCGCGGGAAGGAAGACACCGTCGAGCAAATCATCGACGGCGTCAAAAAGGACATCGCCGCCGTCGAAGGCGAAGTCTCGGCCGTGGAAAATCTCGGCCGCAAGGACTTCATCCGGGTGACGGACCACAAGTTTCCCGGCGCCTCGTATGTGCAAATCTCCTTTGCCGCGCCCGCCACGGCCCCGGCCAAACTGAAGGAACGCCTGCACCTCAACCACAGCGTCTACCGCACCTTTCTCCAGTCGGCCTAACCCACCGCCGGCGGCGTGCAATCCCACCATGGCCAACGTCAACAAAGTCATCCTCATCGGCAACCTCACCCGTGACCCCGAGCTCCGGGTCACCCCGAAGGGGACGCCAGTGTGCCAGTTTGGCCTCGCGGTCAACCGCCAGTTCAAGGATGAGGCGTCGGGCCAGACCCGCGAGGAAGTGACGTTCATCGATCTGGAGGCCTGGGGCAAACAGGCCGAAACGATCGCCAAATTCTGCACCAAAGGCCGGCCGCTCTATGTGGAAGGCCGGTTGAAGTTTGACCAGTGGGACGACAAGACCTCCGGCCAGAAGCGCAGCAAGCTCAAGGTGGTGCTGGAGAATTTCCAATTTCTCGGCAGTCGCGAAGGCGGCCCCGGTGGCGGGGGCGCAGCTGCGGGTGGCGAAGAAGGCATCGACCAAACCGCCGAGCGCAATGTCCCGCCGCCCCGGGCCCCCGGCAAACCTCCCGCGCCGTCCGCCGGCATTGACGAGGATGTGCCCTTCTGAGCGCGCCCCGTCCCACGCCCCCTGCCCGTTTTTCCACCACTCCATCCAGCTTTAACCAAACCACATCATGGCACACAGCGAAGTATTGCTCCTCAAGCCCGTCGAAGGTCTCGGCGGTGAAGGCGACCAAGTCCGCGTTCGCGCGGGTTACGCGCGCAACTTTCTCCTCCCGCGCAAGCACGCCGCCACGCTGACGCAGGCGAACCGCAAGCACGTCGAGGCGCTCAAGAAACGGCGCGCGGTACGCGAAGCCGACGAACTGTCCGGCGCGCAGGAACTCGCCAAACAGATTGCGAAGGTTTCCATCGCGTTTGCCGTGAAGACCGGCGATGGCGGCAAGATGTTCGGCGCCATCACGGCGGCGGATCTGCATGACAAGCTCACCGCCGCCGGTGTGGTCATCGACAAACGCAAAATCCATCTCCACACCCCGGTGAAGACCCTCGGCAAGCACGAGGTGAAGATCAAGCTGCACGCCGAGGTCAGCGTCGAACTGGCCTTCGACGTCGTCTCGGAAAACCCCATTGTTGAACCGGTGGCCGAAGCCAAGCCCGAGGAGTCACGGCTGACCGAGAAGAAATCCGTCAAGCGCACGCCCAAGCCGGACGTCGAGGCGGCTTCATAACGGCGTCCCGGCATTATTCACACGTTTCCGTGAAAGGAACGTGAACAACTTTCGGAGGCCCGGCTTGCATTGCACGCCGGGCCTTCGTCTAACTGGCTCCCGCCCGCATGGCCGAAACCCTCACTCCGCCCCCGAACCAGCCACGACCGGTCCCAGTCCCCGCCGGTCTGTTTGGCCGCGAGCTGCCACACTCCCTGGAGGCGGAGGAATACTTGCTCTCCTGCTGCTTCATTGACGGCGCCGAAACCATGGGGCTGTGCCAGGTGGAGAAACTCACCCCTGAGGCGTTTTTTGGGCCCGCGAACCAGAAAATTTTTGCCCAGCTCGCCGACATGGACCGGCGCGGTCTGCCGCTCGATCTCGATGTTCTGGCCGAAGAGATGAAGGCGTCGGGCCGGCTGGAGGAAATCGGCGGCTATCCCTATCTCATGCAGGTCAGCGCAAAAATTCCCACGACCGCGCAGGCCGGCTATTTCATCGAACGGGTGAACAACCTCTACCTGTTGCGCCGCATGATTCAGACCGCCGGCGGCATCGTGGAGCGGGCCTTTCAGCCGGGGGAAAACGTGGACCAGTTTTTCGACGAGGCGGAGGCAGATTTTTTCCGGGTCACGCAAGGCCGGGTTTCCGACTCGGCCAAGCCCATGCGGGAACCGATCAAGGAAGCGTTTGTGGTGATCGACAAAATGCTCCACCACCGGGGCGAACTCACGGGGGTGACCTCCGGGCTCAAGGATCTCGACACCCTCACCTTCGGGTTTCAGAAGTCGGAAATGATCGTGCTCGCCGCACGGCCCTCGATGGGCAAGACCTCGCTGGCGCTCAACTTTGCCGAGGCGGCGGCGATGCCGCGCAAAGGCGAGGCGGCGGCGACCCTGGTCTTTTCGCTGGAAATGAGCGCGGCGCAGCTCGCGTTGCGCATGCTGTGCTCCCGGGCCCGGGTCAACATGAAGCTCATGCGGGAGGGTTTCATCAAGCAGAACGGCGAGGAAATGCAGTCGTTGCTGCACGCGGCGGACGAGTTTTCCAAAGCCCCGATCTTCATCGACGACTCCAGTGCGCTCTCGATCATGCAGCTCCGCGCGAAGGCCCGCCGCATTCACTCCCGGGGCAAACTGGGCCTCATCATCGTGGACTATCTCCAACTGCTCAGCCCGACCGATGCCAAGTTGCCGCGCGAACAGCAGGTGGCCGAAGCCTCGCGCGGCCTGAAGGCGCTGGCGAAGGAACTTAATGTCCCGGTCATTGTCCTCAGCCAGCTCAACCGTTCCTCGGAAAAGGAGAACCGCACCCCCCGCCTGGCGGATTTGCGCGAATCCGGTTCCATTGAGCAGGATGCCGACGTGGTGCTGATGCTTTCCCGACCCAAAGATGCCGATGAAAAATTCCAGGTGGCCGCCGACTCCGTGGAGTTAGTGGTTGCCAAGCAGCGCAACGGCCCGGTAGGAGAATTGAAACTCACCTTCCTTCGCGACATTACCCGCTTTGAAAACTTCACGCCGTAACCCTGCGCTTTGCGCCCTCCGCCCCTGCTTTGCCTTGCTGCTTGCGCTAGCGGCCTTCACGCCGTTCCTGTGGGCGCAGACCCCCGTCCCGGCCGCCGTGACACCGCCCAAGGTGGGGACAATCAAAATCACCTTTGTCAGCCCGGCCAATGTGGTCAGCGAACAGGTGGTGCGGGCGAACATGCAGCTGCACGAGGGGCTGGAGTTTGACCCGACTGCGGTCGACCGCGACATCCGCACGCTCTACAAGACCGGGCATTTCGAATTTGTGCAGATCGTCCCCAAGGAGCGTGCCGATCACCTGGCGGTCGACATCGAGGTTGAGGTCACCCCCAAACTGCGCGTCCAGGCGGTGCGCTATGAGGGCAACCAACAGCTCAAGCCCGGCGGTTTTTTGTTCAGCAGCTACGGGAAGGATGTGAAAACCACGGCCGGCGCCCCGCTGGATGAGCATTTGGTCAACGCGGACGCACAGGCCATTCGAGATTATTACCAAAAGTCAGGCTATACCCACGCCACCGTCGAACCCCGGATCGAGAAGAACCGGGCGACCGGTTTTGCGACGGTGGTCTTTGTCATTGGCGAAGGGGCCAAAATCACCATTGCGGAAATCCGTTTCACCGGCAACGACCACATCAGGACCAAGGAACTGCGCAAACAGATGGAGACCACGCCACGCTGGTTCTTCTCCTGGATCACCGGTTCCGGCTACCTCAAGGACGAGCAGTTTGAGGACGATCTGAACAAGCTCCGGGACTATTACAAGGAGCAAGGCTACCTCGATGTGGACATCCCCACCCGCGACAAGGTG
>CAIXIZ010000091.1 GCA_903919625.1 uncultured Verrucomicrobiota bacterium | reverse complement strand
TGGAAGGGTGAACAGTGAACCGCGAATGGTGAACTCATCTGCTTCGACCGTGAACTCACAACCGTGAACCCTGAACCTTCCGCCATCGCCGTCATTGACACCGGCATCTGCAACCTCCGCAGCGTGACGAAGGCGCTCGAGGCCGTCGGCGCGGCTCCGCTGGTCGTGCGCTCGCCCGCCGAGCTGACCGCCACCGGCGCGGTCGGGCTCGTGCTGCCCGGCGTGGGCGCGCTCCGCGACTGCGTGGCCTCGCTGCGCGCCAGCGGACTGGCCGATAGCGTGCGCGCCTGGATCGCCGCCGACCGGCCGTTCCTTGGCGTGTGTCTTGGCATGCAGGCGCTGTTTGCGCACTCCGAGGAAGGCGACGTGACCGGCCTGGGCATTTTCCCCGGCCAGGTCGTGCGCTTCCGGCGTCCGCCGGAGTTCAAGATTCCGCACATGGGCTGGAACACCGTCCGCTTCGTCCAAAGAAATTCGCCGCTCGCCGCCGGCCTGTCGCCGGACAGCGACGCGTTTTATTTTGTGCATAGCTACCACTGTGTGCCGGCCGACAGTACGCTGGTGCTGGCCGAGTGCGACTACGGCGGGGCGTTCTGCGCCGCCCTCGCCCGCGGACGCGTGTTCGCCACGCAGTTCCACCCCGAGAAAAGCCAGGCGAAGGGGCTGCAAATTTACCGGAATTTTGCCGCCGTGGCGGCAGCCTAAAGCCCGCTCATTACGAATTTTTAAGTCCGTCCCTTCTCATAGCATGAAGGAATCTGCTCAACCAACCTCGGTTCGAGGGCTTCACCCAGTCAGGATGGGTGAAATTGACAAAGGGAGACAAAGTTGAATTTAGAAATCCAATGTGCATTTTGCGTAAACCACAGGATACCAGCTTGCTGTTGGAGAATATATTTGGCCCCGGAACTGCGGGCGCAAGTTGATTTGGCCACCATCAGGAAACGGCGCTGCGAAACACCCTTTGCGTTTCGGCCGCTCCTGGGTAGAAATCCCCTCAATGAAACACTACGATTTCGCCCAGAAATTTCATGCCCTCCACGACCGAGCCGCCGGCCTCTACGCCAAGGGCCAGCGCGGCGCTGCCACGTTCTTCAGCCCCACCGAGACCGCCTGGCTCGCCGCCAACGGACTGACCGCACAGCACCTCTTCGACTACGCGGAGGATTTTTCCAACTACGGCGAGCCGGGTGCCGACCTCGCGCTCGCCATCGAGCTGGTGCGTCGCGACTATTTTCTCAACGCCCAGGGCGGCAAAACCTCCCCCACAGTGCTCGAAGAGGAGGCGCTGCCGGCCAAGGCCGAGGCCGTACGCGGAATCGAGTGGCTGCCCCGCCTCATCCCGAAGGCCAGGGCCAAGCTGCGCGGCGAGCTGCCGGCCACGCTCATGTATTGCTGCGGAGGCGACCGGAAATTTTTCAAGGCCCACGACATCCTGCCGGCTGAGTTTCTCAGCCTGGTCTGGCGCAATCTGGCGAATGACGAGGCGGTTGTTGAATGGGTCGTCCGCCGTGCGGCCGGCCGCGGCTGAGCCTGTGCCCGCGCGCCCACCGGGCATAAGTCCTGGTCTGCCTCGCCGGATCCGCCACCCGTCACCCCGCGTCCACGTGGCGGGTGATTGAGATCACCGTGTAAGCTTCCTCGCTGGAGCCAATTTTGACTTTGACCAGATCGCCGGGCTTTTTGCCCAGCAGGGCCTGGCCGAGCGGGGTTTTGTAGGAGATGACATTTTTCTCCGGCACGCTGTCCCATACGCCAAGGAGGGTGTAACGGACCGTCTTGCCCGTGGAATCAAGTTTGACGTCCACCACGCTGCCCACGCTGACCTGGTCGGCGGTGGCCTCCTTGAAATCGGTGATCCGGGCCCGGCCGAGCTCGCGCTCCAGGGTCGTCTTCTGGGCCATGTGGACTGACTGGTCCTGCTTGGCAATCTTGTACTCGGAGTTTTCCTTGAGATCCCCGTGTTCGCGGGCGGTGGCGATGGCCTTGGAGTTCTCCGGAATTTTCTTGGAGACGATGGTCTCGTATTCCTCGCGCTTGCGCTCGTAGCTTTCGCGGGAGACGAGGAGCTGCTCCTCCTTGCTCTCCGCATCGGCGGCAACGAGGGACTGGATGCTGGGGAAAATCTTGATGAAGCGGGCGAGCAGCGACTTCTTGGTCAGCTCCTCGAAGCCCTGGTTGAGAAGCAGGGTGTTGGCGAGGTCGCGCGCCGTCTCGGGGTCGGCCTGCGAAAGCAGGTCGGGAATCAGCTCGGTGTCCTCGCTGAGAATGTCCCCCAGGGGGATGCGGCGGGCGCTGGAAGACTGGAGCGCCTCATAGTCGATGGCAAAAAAGACTGAGCCGAGCAAACGCGGGGTGATGAGATCGTTCAGCAGCTTGGCAAATTTCTTGGTGTGGCGGTTTTTGACGATCCACAGCAGCACCGGCGAACGGAGGTTTTGCTCCGTCTGCCACGAGGACCTGATGCCGGACTACATCCTCAAGTTCGACAACCTCCGGAAGGACATTGAGACGTGAGGCAACCTGAATCAGCAGATCGCTGTTCTATAGATTATAGATC
>CAIXIZ010000090.1 GCA_903919625.1 uncultured Verrucomicrobiota bacterium | reverse complement strand
CGGCTTTGCCGTGATGGGATAGGTTGTGGTAGCTGTCCGTGATGGTTTCGCCGGCGATGGTGATCACGGGCGTGGACACGCTGTTGAGCATGAGCGTGACGGCCCGCGTGGAGTCGGTCTCGAACGACAGGCGGACGAGATCATACATCACCTTCACCTTGTCCATGTACTGGGCGGGACTGGTCGGATCCACCGGCGCCGCAACGGAAACGATGGGCTTGGGCTTGTTTTCCCAACCGCGCGACTCCTGCAGGCGGTGCTCCAGGTCGCGCACGCTGGTGAAATACTGGTCCAGCCGGCTGCGGTCGCGCGCGCCGACATTGCGCTGCAGCGCCTTCGCCTGGTCGGCGACCACGTCGAGAATGCTGCGGCCGGTGTCGAGGCGGCGGATCTGGGCCTGGATCTGTTCCGGCGTGCCTTGGAGAAAAAGCTGGTTGAAAACGTCCGCAGCCCGTTCCTCGGGCGGGATGGCGACACCGGTGCCCGTCCACGAGAGGCTGCGGGCCGCGCCATTGACCGCCAGCGTGAGGGAGGGGAAGCGCGTGAGTGTGCCAATGCGCTCGGCAACGTACTGGTCGAGCGAAATGGTGTTGCGGAACGAGCTGCTGGCCGGATGGGGGGCGGCGGTGAGGAAACTGATGTCCGAAGGATGGCCGCCGTCCACAGTGGGGTGCGACACGCCGCTGAAGACGGTGAAGTCACGGCGGTGTTCCTCCAGCAGTTGCAGATAGGGCGAGGACTTGTAACCGGCCCCGCTGTCCTCCGGGAAAAACAGGTCGGGCCGCAGGCCGAGGTTGTTGCAGATGCCAAACATCCGGCGCGGCTTGGCATCGGGCGAAAGCGGCGACGAGGAG
The DNA here is from genome assembly GCA_903919625.1 of uncultured Verrucomicrobiota bacterium. Lineage (GTDB taxonomy): Bacteria > Verrucomicrobiota > Verrucomicrobiia > Opitutales > Opitutaceae > CAIYUN01. The sequence goes on along the minus strand of CAIXIZ010000090.1, from coordinate 1,612 downwards.
GCGGCCGCCCGGGCAAACGAGGGCAGCATGGCATCGAGAAACGGCAGCGACAGCGCGATGCCAGCGCCTTGGAGGAACCGGCGGCGCGAGAGAACGCGGCGGGTGGCGAGGTAGGGAGCCTGCATGGGAGCGGCGGGAGGCAAAGGGGTGTTCATGGGATTGTCATTTGTTTTGAAAGAGATCGCTCTGCACGATTTCCTCCACGAGGGTGCGGACGCCGTAATGATGGGAGGCGCTGCGGGACAAAATCTGCTCCAGCGCCCCGCGGTCGGAGAAACGCACGGGGGCGCCGGTGGCAAAGACGATGAGCTGTTTGGCGAGATTGCGGGCAACCGGCACATCGTCCTGCGCGACCAGGCGCTTGAAATCGCGCACGTCCTTGTAGGCGCGACCGTCGGGCAGCTCGCCGGCGGAATCCACCGGCAAGGCATAGTGATAGGCAAACGCCTGGCCGTTCATGCCGTAGCCCGGCTCGGCTTTCACATTGTCGGCCACCGCCCGGTAGCGGTCGCGGTGGCCGCCCATCACGTCGAAGCTTTCCAGCGCGAATCCGGGCGGATCCATCTTGCTGTGGCAGGACGCGCAAGTCGGGTCATTGCGATGTTTCTCCAACTGCTGCCGGATGGTGACGGCGCCGCGGATATCCGGCTCGACGGCCTTGATCGACGGGGGCGGAGGCGGCGTTTCGAGGCCGAGAATCCGCTCGGTGATCCAATGTCCGCGCAGCACGGGTGACGTGGTGGTGCCGTTGGCCGTCACCTTGAGCACACTGGCCATGGTCATCAGGCCGCCCCGTTCGCTGCCGGGCGGCAGGGTGACCCGGCGCATCTGTGCGCCCGTCACGCCGGGGATGCCATAATGGGTGGCCAGGCGCTCGTTCAGAAACGTAAAGTCGGAATCCACAATGTCGCGGGCCGGACGGTCGGCCCGCACCAGCTCGGCAACAAACAGCTGCGTCTCATCCAAGGCGGCCAGCTTCAGGGGGTCGTCGAGTTCGTAGTCGTTGTAGATGGTTGAGGAGGGCGAGGTGTCGTCAATTTTGCGCAAATCGAGCCAGTAGTCGGTAAACGCATCCACAAAGCGGCGTGATTTCGGGTCGTTGAGGAGCCGCCCGGTCTGGGTCCGCAGCACTTCCGGCCGGTGCAGTTCGCCCTTGGCCGCCAGATCACGCAGCGCGGCATCCGGAGCGGAGTTCCAGAGAAACAGCGCCAGGCGGGTGGCGAGCGCATAGTCGTCGAGCCGGCCCGGTTCCTCTGCGACAAAAACAAACCCTGGCGAGGCCAGCACCGCGGTGTAAGCGGTGAGGAGCGAGCGGGCAAAACCGGAGCCCTGCCCGAACTGATCCTTGAAGAGGACCAGAAAACGTTGCACCTCGGTCTCCGGCACCGGCCGGCGGTAGGCGTGCTGCATGAAACCACGGAGCAGCCGTTCCGCGTCCTCCGGAGGTTTTTCGGAAACGACCTCGACCGCCAGCGTGGGCGTGCCGCCCGGACCGCCGCGACCACCCCGTCCTCCGCCGGCACCACGCGCGCCCCGGCCGCCTCCGGGCGCCGCACCGGCGGCCAGACCACCGCGCCCGGCTCCAGCCGCGCCTCCCGGCGCAAACCCGCCG
>CAIXIZ010000089.1 GCA_903919625.1 uncultured Verrucomicrobiota bacterium | reverse complement strand
TTCTGGCTCCTTGGCTCCTCCTGGCTTCCTCTTCTGGTATCCTTTCCATTCCACTGCTTCCCGGCGTCGCGCTGTGGGATTGACAGGCTGGCGCACAAAAGTAGCCTATTTGTGCTATGGCAACCAAGACCCTTGTTTTTCGCACCCGAGTTGACGCCCGCCGCAAGGCCGGGGCGGATCGTGTTTTGTCCCGGCTGGGCCTCACTGCGGGCCAGCTCGTCAACATGGTTTTCGCTCAGGTGGAGTTGAAAAATGGCATCCCCTTCCCGCTAACCGCGCTGGAAACGGATGACGGACACTTGGCGCACGTCCCGAACGCCGAGACAGTGGCGGCGTTGCGCGCGCCCGCCGTCGCCCGCGTCAAAACCGTCCGTGCGCTGCGCGCTGCTCTCCGTGAGAAAGATTGAATTCACAGGCCGCTACCGCCGCGATTTTCAACGGCACATCATGGACACCCACTTGGAGGCCGAGGTGGAAGCGGTTGTCGCGCAGCTTGCCGCTGGCCGGGCGCTGGCCCGGCATCACCGCGACCATCCGCTCAAGGGCGGCTGGAAGGGTTGCCGCGACTGCCATGTGCGCGGTGATCTCGTTTTGATTTATTCGCTTGGGCTGACGGTGCTAAAACTGCACCGCGTCGGCACGCACAGCGAATTATTTGGTTGAGGGCCACAGCTCGCCGCCGCGCAACCGGAAGCGGCGGACGAACTGGCTCACCCTCGCCGGCTGGCCCACGCCCACCCGCTCCGCCAGCCACGCATTGCCTGCGGCTGTGCCCGCTTTCATCGCCGCCGCCGGACTGTCCGCATTGCCGGCAACGGCGGCGTTAATTCAGGGTCGCGGCCAGCCGGTTCATCTCCAGTTCGAGCTGGCTGCCGATTTCGGGCTTCAGGGTCAGGCGGGCCTGATCGAGAGCGGCCCGCGCCTCGGGCTTGTGGCCGTCACCGGCCAATTTTGTGACAAAGGGCCTGGTGACGGCATCGTAAAAGCCTGTGCCGGCGTCCCGCCCATACTGGCGGATGAGCTGGTTGTAGGTTTGCAGCTGCTCGGCCGGCGTTTTGGTGGCCATCGCCCGTTTGAGGATGAGCGCCGCCTGCGCAGTGGTGAGATCGCTGCGGCTGCCCTGGTTGCGGCGGGCGATCTGGCGCTCCTCCTCATCGGCCGCACTGACTTCCCCGCGCGCCCGCAGGCTGTCGGCAATCTGACGGCGATACTGCGCATTGAGGTCGGGATAACGGTCAAATGCCGTCGCCGCCTCCCGCAAGGCGGCCTCACGGGCCTTCGCATCATTCCCGGTGGCGGCCAGGGCGGCGAGCAGGATCTCCCACGCCTCCTCATTGCGGCGCTCAAATTTGACCGCCTGGCGCGCGGCGGCGAGCGCGGCGGCCGCATTTTTCATCTCCAGATAGAGGGCGGCGATGCCGGCGTGAAACTGGGAGGATTCGTAGGTCGGATTTGCCCGGAAGCCGTCGGTGAGGAACGCCAGGTCATGATCTGTCAGATTGGCCCAGGTCTGCGGATCGCGCGCGATGCCGGTGACAAAATTCTCCTCCTCGATGCGGCCCGCGTCGAGCTGCCATTTGTTCCGCCCGTCGAGATAGCCGAACCACGCATGCCGGGCATCGTTGCCATCGCCGTGGAAAAACAACGTGGGCACCCCGCGGGCCTTGCCGGTCTCGGTGGCGAAATAGGCCTGGTCGACACAGATGCCGCCCAGGCCCATGATATGGGGCAGGTCGTAGGTGGCGCCAGGCCACATGTCCTGGTTGCTTTGCAACCGGTCCGTGCGATAGCTCACGGTGGTGTAACTTTTCACCAGGTCTTTGAGCGGAATGGTGATGACCTCCTGGGACCAGAGCAGTTCGGAAAACGGCGCGGCCACATCCACCACAAATTTGAGCGTGCCGGCATCGAGCTGCGCGAGCTTGTGCAAGGTCTGGCCCGATTCGTCGGACTTGATGAAAAAGGCAAACGCCTCCAGGGGCGCCGGCAGCCGGCGCGGCAGCGCAGCCTCGCTCACCTGCGCATGCGGCCAGTCGGGCGGCGGCGGCACATCATAGACCACGGCGATGGCCAGCGCGAGCTGGGCATATTTTTGAAACCGTTTCGGATCCGCCGCATACAGCTGGTCGAGCGTGTCGAGCACCTTGGGCAGATAGTCACAGGGCGAAAGCAGCGCAAAAAACTTGCCGGTGAACTTCCGGTCGGCGAGCAGCCATTGCGCCAGCGGCCGGCTGAGATGCGCGCCCAACGGGGTGGTCGGCGAGAGGTAACGCCGGGCCATGTTCGCATGCCCGACCTTGGCGGCATTGATGGCGGCCGCCCAGCGCGGCACAAAAACATCCTCCCGCTCCGCCAGCAGCTTCGCCCAGCGCGCCACTCCCAGCCAGGCTTGGGCGGCGTCAGCCCGGCCCTGGCCGTATGCGCGCATCGTGCCGTCGCGCAAGGCGGGGGCAACGGCGGCCCAGCCTTCGCGGCCAGCCGCGTCGAGCACGGTGGCGACCTGTTCGGGCGAAGGCGTCTGCGTCTCCCAGCCGGCGGGGAGCGTCCAGGCGCCCAGCCGGCCGGCAATCAGGAGAAAGAGAATAAGGCGTGGCACCAGCACGGCCGGCAGCCTGATACATTTGGCCGTCCGATGCCAGCTTTACCGCGCACCCAGCAGCTCCTCGGCGTGGGCAAGCGCGCTCTTCGCGTTGCGGTCGCCCAGCATCCGCGCCAGTTCGGCCACCCGGGTGCTGCGCCGGGCATGCAACGGGGTGATGCCCACCACCGTCCGGCCCCCGGCCTCGTCCTTCGTCACGACAAAATGCGTGTCGCCCTGCGCCGCGACCTGCGGGAGGTGGGTGACGCAAAACACCTGCCGGCCGCGGGCGATGGCGGCCATTTTCTCGCCCACCACGCGGCCGATTTCCCCGCCCACGTTCGCGTCCACCTCGTCAAACACCAGCACCGGCACGGCGTCGAGGTCGGCCAGCACCGTCTTGAGCGCGAGCATGACGCGGGCGAGCTCGCCGCTTGACGCCACCCGGTTGAGGGGCAGCAAAGGCTCCCCGACATTCGGGGAGAACAAAACTCCGTCCCGCAGTCACCCGTCGGCCCGGGAGCGGCGAGCGGCACGATGCGCACGCTGAAATCCGCCCGCCTGAAACCGAGCTGCGCCATGCCTTTGGCCGCGGCTTTTGCCAGGTCCTTCGCGGACTTTTCCCGCAGCGTGCGCAGGTTCCCCGCCGCCTTTTTCATCGCCTGTTCCTGCTCGGCGAGGCGCAGGTCCAGCCGGGCCAGCGCCCCCTCGAGGTCGCCCTGCGCTTCCAGCCGGTGGCGCAAATCGTCGCGCGCGGCCACCACCGCCGCCAGGTCGCCCCCGTGGCGCCGTTTCGCCTCGAGCCAGGTGTTCAGCCTGGCCTGCAGCTGCTCCGCCTGTCCGTCATCGAACACGAGGGATTCGGCGAGCGCGGCATATTCCGCCCCAAGCTCGTTCAGCTCGATGGCCGTCGCCCCGAGCCGGTCGGCCAATGGCTGGCTGGCGGCATCGAGCGCCGCCAGTTGCTTCGCCGCCCTCACCTGCGCGGCGAGCGAGGTCTGCACGCCGTCCTCACCGGTCAGACCGGCGGAAAGCGTTTCGGCCAGGGTGATGAGCTCCTGCGCGTGGGCGACGCGCCGGCTGTCGCGTTCCAGCGTCTCGACCGCCTCCGCGGTCAGTTCCAGCGCATCGAGCGACGCGAGCTGGTTCTGGAGAAAGGCGAGTTGCTCCGGCGCGAGTCTGGTTTCGTGGGCGAGCTGCTCGCGCTCCGCCAGCAGCCCGCGCCACGCGCCGTATTTCTCCTGATAGGTGGCCAGGGCGCCGCCGGCGCGGCCAAAGAGATCGAGCAGCTCCAACTGACAGCTTTCCTTGAGCAGCCGGCGCGGTTCGCCAGGGCCGTGAAAATCGATCCAGTGTTCACCGAGCCGTTGCAGGGCGGCCAGGGTGGCGAGCCCGCCGTTCACCGTGATCTTCGGCGCCTTGTCGCGGGACAGGCTGCGTTTGAGCACCAGCCGCCCATCCTCGCAGGCGGGCAGGTCGAGCCCGGCCAGCAGCGCGTCAATTTTTTTGGGCTGTTCGAAGTATAATGCCGCCTCGACTTCGCAGGCGGACGCGCCCTGGCGGATGATGGTTTTCTCGGCCCGTTCGCCGGCCAGCAGCGCGAGCGCGCCGAGCAGGATGCTTTTGCCGGCCCCCGTCTCGCCCGTGACCACCGTGAAGCCCGCCTCGAAATCGAGGGCGGCCTCGTCGAGCAGGGCCAGGTTTTTGATGCGGAGCGATTGGAGCATGGGCGCCCACCCCGTCCGCGGGCCGGCCCGCGCGGTTCAACTCCAGAAATGCTGCAATCGCTTTAAGCCGGCCACGGATGGCACGGATGGACACGGATCAACCAAGCCCAACCACCCGAAATTTAGCTCAGTTGTTGGGATCCGCTGAAAATACTGTCTGACTAAGGAGATCGTTGAGATCTGCGGATTCACTCTTCCGGCAGGGGCTGGCCCTTGGTTTCAGGCAGAAATGGCAACGCCGCGATGCCGAGCAGCAGCACCAGGCTCACCCAGAGTCCGGCGGCGCGGAAGGCCTCGACGTTGCCCCCGAGGCTGGCGGTGATTTTGCTGATGGTCCATGGCGCGGTGGCGGCGACGATGCGCCCGCCGTTGTAGCAGAAGCTGGTGCCGGTGCTGCGGAGGCTCGTCGGGAAAAGCTCGGGCAGATAGATCGCATACACCCCGAAGACCGAGTACTGCCCAAAGCCCATCAGGGGCAGCATCCAGTACATGTCGGCCGTGCTCCGCATGAACATGAACACCAGCGCGGTGGAAACAAACGACAGGGCCAGCGCCAGCGCGAAAGCCGGACGGCGTCCCTTGATCTGCGCCATCTTCGCCAGCGCATACATGCCGAAAAACCCGCCGGTAACCTGGAGCAGCAGCCCGGCCGAACGCCAGTAGGTCTTGAGACTGGCCAGCACATCGCCGGTCTGCAGCGCCAGTTTCTCGATGATGTCGCCGACGATCTTTCCCTGAAAGTTGCCGATGCCCCACAGTCCGATGATGCCGGCGCTGCATGCGGCGAGGCCAAACCACGCATTGTTGCGCCAGCGCGGATGCAGCAGGAGAGTGCCATAGGAACCAAACTTGATGCCGCGGTTGGCCCCCTCGGCGCGTGCGCGCACCCATTTTCCCGGCTCCCGCAATTTCGCCAGCACGAACACGCACAAAAAGGCCGGCAACGCACCCACGACAAACAGCGCCTGCCACGGCTTCAGGCCAAACGGCAGCCAGGTGGCCGCGCCGATGCCCATGCCAATGAGTCCGGCCGCGATGTTGCCGAACGCGGAGAGCGATTGCAGCATGCCGAGCGCCGGGGCGCGCGACTTGTCCGGCACCGAGTCGGCCACCAGCGCCACCGCCAGCCCGAACACTCCGCCGACGCCGAGGCCGGTGATGAAGCGGTAGGCGCTAAAGGTGGCGAAGCTGGTGGCGAACGCGTTCAGCCCCGTGCTCAGCGAGTAGAGCAGGATGGTGAACGTGAGGATGCGCGCGCGGCCGAAACGGTCACCCAGCGCCCCGAAGACCAGGCCGCCCACCGCCCAGCCGAGCAGAAACCAGGAGGTCGTCAGCGGTGCCAGGACCGTCGCATGCGCCTTGTCCAGGGTTTCCATCGCGCTGTCGCGCGCGAGGTTGAACAGCTGCGAGTCGAGGCAGTCGAACAGCCACGCGAGCGACGCGATGATGAAGACAAACCAGTGTTCGCGGCTGAAGGTGCGCCACCAGGGCTGGGAGGGGGAGTCGGAAGGCATGGGGTAGGTTTCAGAGCCTGACGGACGCTCCGCTCGCAGCGGAAGCATAAAGCGCACGGACGAGCGCCACCGCCTTGCGTCCCTCCCGGCCGTCGGGCGCCGGGGCGCTTCCCGCCCTCAGGGCATCCACGAACTCCTGGATCTGCCGCTGATGGCCGACAAAACTGATCGCGTTGGGCGCACTCGCTCCGGTGCCCAGCGCGGCATGGTCCTTGGCCGCACGGATGACGTCGTCGCCCGGCCGGGACTCGCGAAAATCCCAGCGCGTGACATGGTCGTCCTCCAGCGCGACCGAGCCGTGCTCGCCACAAATCTCCAGGCGGCGCTGCCAGCCGGGATAGAGCGCGGTGCTGGCCGCGATGGTGCCGAGCGCGCCGCCGGGAAAGGTGACCGTCGCGCACGCGGTGTCCTCGGCCTCAATGCCGGTGTGGACGCGCCGCGTTGCCTTGCAAAAAACCTCGGTCGGCATCCCGGCAAACCATTGCAACAGGTCGAGCCCGTGGATCGCCTGCGCCATCAGCGCGCCACCGCCATCGACCGTGAGCGTCCCGCGGGTGCCGGTGTAATATTGCGCCGTGCGGTGCCACTTCACATCGGCGCTCGCCAGCACAAGCCGGCCAAAGCGCCCGGCGTCGAGCGCGGCCTTCACCGTGCGTGCGCCGTCGCCGAACCGCCCTTGGAAGATCGGCGCGATGCGCACACCGGCCGCATCGGCAGCCCGGAGCATTTCATCCACCCGTTCGACGGTGATTTCCAGCGGCTTCTCGATGACCAGATGTTTCCCGGCGCGGATGGCCACCAGCGCGGGTTCCAGATGCGCGGCGGCGGAGGTTGTGATGCACACGACAGCAATGTCCGGCCGCGCGACCAATTCCGCGATGGTCGGTCCGGCGTAGGTCACCCCGTGCTTTTGCGCGAAAGCCCGGCCCTTCTCGGCATTGCGCGTGGCCACCGCGACCAGTTTCGCGCCGGTGACGTGCGCGAGCGCCTGGGCATGAAAATCGGCGACCATGCCGAGGCCGACAATGCCGAAGCCGAGCGGTGCGGAAGAGGTGATGGGCATGAGGAACGGGAATTAATGGAGGGGGATAGCCGGGGGTGAACATCCCGCTTCTTCCGAAGCGGGCGACAAATTACCACCCCGGGTCAGGGCTTCGCGGCCGCCAGCTTTTTGAGCAGGGCGGAGGTGTTGAGCAGGGCGCGTCCCTGGTGATAGCCCTCGGTCCACTGGTCGGTCTTGCTGCCCATGGCCTGACCGGCGGGACCGGAGCCGTCGGGTGTGACGTAGGAATACCAGCCGCCGTTGGTGTGGTCGAGCTGGTGCTCGGAGATGAACGTCCACTCCTGGACAAACGCATCCCAATACTTGGTCGTCTCCTTGCCGTAGCGCTCGTGAATCAGGAGCAAGGCATACAGCCCCTCTGCCTCCACCCACCAGCACTTGTTCTGTTTGGTGATGCCGGGCCCGTTGAGATTGCCCTCCTCGTAAAAGCCCCCGTTATCCTTGTCCCAGCCCTTCTCCAGCGCGTGGTCCACGAGTTTGCGCGCGGCC
>CAIXIZ010000088.1 GCA_903919625.1 uncultured Verrucomicrobiota bacterium | reverse complement strand
CGGTGCTGGTCGCCGCCCTCCGATCCGGGCGTCGTCCAGCAACGCCCCTACTCCAACCAAGCCGAAGCCAGCTTCGGGGAATCAGACCCAAGGACATTGAAACTTTGGTTGCCATAGGCGGTCATTGCTCAAACATGAAACCATGTCGCGCGTCCTCCCCGTTATCGCCTTCGCCGCCTGCGTGCTCACCGGCTGTCTTAACGTCCACATGACGGTCGATCCCGTCGAAGTAAACGTCCATGGCACCCTCGATGTGAATGTGAAAGTCGACCGGGCCCTGGATGACTTTTTCGGCGACCTCGACCAGAAGTCCACGACCATCAAACCCACCGCCCCCGTTTCCAAATGAAAACCCTGCTCCCCCGCCTCCTCTTCGCCCTCTTGCTGCTCTCGGGTGCGGCCACCGCCGTCCACGCGGCCGATGATCTCGCCGCCGTCAAAACCCGGATGACCGCCCGAATCTCCGCCATTGATGCCCTTAAGTCCAAGGGTGCCCTCGGGGAAAACAACCAGGCGCTCCTCGAGGTGCGCGACCCGGCGGTGAAAGAAGCCGCGGGTGTCGCCGCTGACGAAAACAAAGACCGCGCGACCGTCTATGCCGCGCTGGCCAAACAGACCGGATCCACCCCGGACCAGGTGGCAAAAGCTCGTGCCAGGACGATCGCCGCCAACAGCGCCAAGGGTGTGTGGGTGCAGGATGAAAAAGGCGCCTGGGCAAAAAAATAGCGTGCTGGCCAGGTGGAGCCGACCGTTCCAACCGGCTGGTTTGATGCACCATGCAGGGAATCAGGCGTCACCAACCTTCCGTCATGAGCAATTTCCCGTCTGTCCAGACCCTGCTGGCGCGCCATCTTTCGCGCACCCCGGACATCGCCCACGCCAGCTTCGTCGCGGGCAACGCCACCGTAGTCGGAGACGTGACCCTCGGCGCACAGTCGAGCGTGTTTTACGGCGCCGTGCTGCGCGGCGACATCGCGCGCATCATTGTCGGTGAGGGCAGCAATATCCAGGACAATGCCATCGTCCACCTGGCCGACGAGCTCGATGCCATCATCGGCGCGTGGTGCACCATCGGCCATGCGGCCATTATCCATGCGTGCACCATCGGTGACGAATGCCTGATTGGCATGGGCGCGACCGTGCTGGACGGCGCCAATATCGGGGCGCGCAGCATCGTGGGCGCTAATTCGCTCGTGCCGCAGCGTTTCGCCTGCCCGCCGGGTTCGATGGTCTATGGCTCGCCGGCCAAGGTTGTCCGCCCGCTCACCGCGGCCGAGCAGGCCAGCCTACGCCCCTGGGCGGAGAAATACACCGCGGTGGCAAAGGCCCATGCAGTCCTGCAAAAGCCGGCTGTGTCGCCGTCAGCACCGGGACAGTAAGTTCAGGCTGCTCTGCCTGGTTGGCGGGGCGTCCTCACCTGCCATTCCATCCAACGGGGCTGGAGCGCCTGGTTCACCCCTCCCCCATGACCAGCCCTCAGGCCCAATTCGCCGTTATTTCACAAATTTCACCTTCAGCGGTGCGCGCTCAAAGCCTACGGCGGCGAGCAGCGGTTCGGGATGCATCGCACCGAGTTTGGCGACCCAGCTGTCCGGCACCTGCTCCAACCGGGTGGCGTAGTGCGTGGCAACATCATTATAATAGGTGCGCGCAAGTGCGATGCGCTGTTCCGTCTCGACCAGTGCATCGTGGAGCCGCGCGAAGCCATTCTGGGCGGTGAGCTGCGGATATTGCTCCACCACGACGCGCAGCGCGCCGGTCACGCCCGCGAAGTCAGGTCCGTCCGCCCCTGGCGGCGTGGCCGTCGCCTGCGCCCGCAGGGCGGCCAGCGCCGTTTGCACGCTTTGTTCATGTGCCGCCAGTCCCGTCAGGGTGGCGACCAGATTCGGGATGAGATCGTGGCGGCGCTTGAGCTGCACCTCAATGAGCGACCAGCCCTGCCGCACCCGGTTGCGCAGACCCACCAGGCTGTTGAAGGCCATCCCCACCCAACCGAGCGCCCAGAGCAAAAGGTACATGCCCGGCGGAGCGGCGAGCAGGGCGGACGACGGCGGCGTGCCGTAAGCCCGGGGGTTGGCCAGGCTGATGAAAAAGGCCAGTCCGGTGAGCAGCAGGCCAAGCGCCCACCAGAACCAGGACCAGACGGCAAACCCGGTCTCCACCTTCTCTTCGCTGCGCGTGGAGATGAGGAACATCGCCGCGTCCTTGCCCGCGGCAATTTCGGGGGCGACCACATCGGCACGTTCGCGCGCCGTGCCGACAATGTAGAGCGGCCCATGCAGTGGCAGGCCGAATTCACTGAACCGCCGCCGGTGATCCGAGTCGGGCACGGTGCTTTGCGGGCCTTTGGCATAGTAGAGTCCGTCACCCCGCGATGCCGTTTCGTCAAAGATCCTCAGCGGTTCGATTTTTGCCCCGGCCGGCCGCACAAGAACGGCGCCGGTGTCGTCCTGCGCATGGAAATCCTGCGATTCACCGCCCTCGGCCACCGTGGTCCAGCCGCTCTCGTGACGGGTGCGCGTCTGGGGGCGGCCTTTGTCGTCGGTGTAAGTTTCCACCACGGTGCGCGACCAGTGCTCCTCGACACGCCAGGCAAAATGCACACAGGACGACTCCGCCAGGAAACTGGTGAGCGGTGCCTCGGACTCAGCCGTGCCCTTCAGCTCGACCACGCCGATGAACACACCCCGCGCTTTCGAGGTCGGCAGATCGCGCAGCAGCCGCTGCTGGCGGCGCAGGCGCAGGCTGCCCGCGAGACAGGCCAGGCCCAGCAGACTGCCAATCAGGAGCGGCCAAAACGCATCGTCCATAAGGGGTTTTGTGCGCCGGCAGGTTCCGGTGCAAGCGCGAGACAGGTGGAAGCATGGGAAAATTTTCCAAAGCTTGGCCGATGCGATCCAGCCGCAGCCGAGGGCCAAAGACCGGCGCAGAACAGAAGGGCGTGACACCACGCCGCATCCGCCCCAGCATCTCCGCCTGCCCGCCATGCCCGGACCCGTCCCCTCCCCTGTCACCGATCCCCGCGCCGCCGCCTTGGAGACCATGCGGAACGCAAAATTCCCGATGCTCGCCACCGTTGATCCGTCGGGCCAGCCCCGCGTCCGGCCAGTATCACCGGTACGCTCCGACGCCTTTGTCGTCTACGTCGCCAATTTGCGCAAATACGGCAAAACGGCCGAGCTGGCCGCGAATTCGCGCTGCGAGCTATGCTACCTGGACGGGCGGCATGATCAGGTACGCATCACCGCTACAGCCGAAGTACTCACCGACCCCGCATTGCTCAACGCGATCTGGGAGTCCAACCCTCTGCTGCGGCGCTATCTTGGTTCGGTGGACAACCCGGAACTCATCATCTACCGGCTGCGTCCGGAGCGGGTGCGCTTCATGCGTGAGTGGGCGCTGGAATACATTGAGGTGCCGGTGGGATGACCGGTGAACTGGTGGCCAGTTTGATTGCAGGATGCCCGGCAGCCATTGCGAGATTGCATGAAGCGAAGCCCGGCCCAGGATTTGCGGTCATGTTCACCGGCATAGTCGAGGATACGGGCCGCGTCGTCGCCTTTGCGCACGGGGCGGAGGCTTGGCGGCTGGAGGTCACCTCCCAGGTGCTCTCCACCGGTGTGGCGATTGGCGACAGCGTGGCGGTCAATGGCTGCTGTCTGACTGTGGCCGGCCGGGAAGGGGCAATTTTGCGGTTTGACGTACTGGAAGAAACTCGCCGGTTGACGAATTTCAACGCGCTGCAGACGGGTGCGACCGTCAATCTGGAACGGGCTTTGCGGGCGGACGGGCGGCTGGGCGGGCATTTTGTCACCGGGCACATCGACGGCACCGGCATGGTCGAAATTCTGGAACTCAGGGGCAAAGATCACTATTTACGCGTGCGCGGGCCCGCTGGCTGTGGCCGGCTGCTGGTCACCAAGGGAAGCGTGGCCATTGATGGCATATCGCTGACCGTCGCTGAGGCGGCAGGCGATAGCCTGGCTGTCTGGCTCATCCCGCACACCCTGGCGGCGACCAACCTGGGGACGCGGCGCACCGGCGACAGGGTGAACCTGGAATTTGATCTGCTCGCCAAACACGTCGAAAAGCTCCTCGCGTCACGGCCGGCCTGAAATCGTCATCCCATGCGCACCATATTGACCGCCTTAAGCGATGAGTTGAAACGCCTGAAAACCGCCGGCGTGCGAACCGTGACCGTGTCCGACGAGGGGATGGCGGCATTGCGTACCATGGTTGCGCAAAGCAAAGAGCGGGGGGGCAGGAAGCAGGAACCTGAAGGTGAAACCCAGTTTGCGGCAGCCCCATCCGCATCCCCCGGCCCCCGCCCCGAAATCCGCGCTTCGGCAGCCATTGAGGCCGCGCTGCCTCCCGCCTCCCGCCGAACGCCTCCCGCGACAGCCGTATTGCCTCCACCGCCAGTTGTCGAACTGCCCGCAGGTTCCAAGGCCGCACGTTGGGAGGCACTGCGTGAGCTCGTCCTCAGCCATCCCGTCTGCCGGGCCCAAGTTCGCCCTGGAAAAAAGGTGGTGCTGGGAGTGGGCAGTCTCGACGCCCAGATCATGTTTGTGGGCGAGGCCCCGGGCGCGGACGAAGAAGTGCAAGGCGAACCGTTCGTCGGGCCGGCGGGCCAGTTGCTCACGAAAATGATCCAAGGCATGGGCCTGAAGCGCGAAGACGTCTATATCGGCAACATCATGAACTGGCGCCCGCAGCTCCCGACCGACAGTGGCGAACAGACAGGAAACCGTCCACCGACGACTGAAGAGCTGGCCTTTTGCCTGCCGTTTTTACGGGCGCAAATTGAGGTGGTGAATCCGGCCCTGCTGGTGGCCCTGGGCAAAACCGCCCTGGAAGGCCTGCTCGGACCCGGTCGTTTCAAGACCTTGGGTGAGGCGCGGGGGCAATGGCATGAGTTTGCCGGGCGGCCGGTCATGGTGACATATCACCCGAGCTATATTTTGCGTGAACCCACCCCAAAAAAGAAACGCCTGATTTGGGAAGACCTGCTCAAGGTCATGGAACGGGCGGCGCTGCCGATCTCGCAGAAGCAGCGCGACTATTTTTTGGACAAATGACCCGGGCCGTGGGCCCACCCACCGGGCAGGCAGGCCGGCCCGGCCAGGCGCAGCCAGGATTCAGACGATGAGTTTGCGCAACTCAACCTCAACGCGGACAAAGGCGGCCTCGACTTCCGCCAAGAGCGCCTCTGAGCCGGCAATGCCACGCTCTTTGGCGTGCAGCTCAAGCTTCTCGGCCGCAGCGCGGAGCTCGCCCGCGCCCACGTTGCTGGAACTGCCCTTCACGCTGTGCGCGGCACGCATGAAAGAGACGACATCGGACCGATCCCGGCTGGCACGCAATTCCGCGATGCGTGCCGGGGTGTCTTCCAGGTAGATGCCCAAAATTTCCTTCAGGAAGGCATCACTATCATCAGGACTGAGGGCGCGTAAATTGGCGATGGCCTCGGAGTCGAGGATGGGAAACGTGGACATTACGGAACGTGTTGAAGGGAAAGAGGGTGAATGCAACCAAGGAAAACTGACTAGGCCTTGAAAGGAAACTTTTTACGATTCTTTTACATTCTATTATCAGCGGAATGCAATAAGTCCGGCCAACCAATGACCTGTGAAACAAAGCTCCTCTCGCCGGATCAAGTCCAAACTGTCCGGCAAGTTCAACTGGCCCACTCAAAGGAGCTGTTCGCCTCGATTTCCTCAATGGTGGTGAAACCGAGCAGCACCTTTTTCAGGCCGTCGTAGCGGAGTGGTTTGAAGCCGACTTTCGCCGCCGCCCGGGTGATATCCTGCACGCTGGCCCCATTGCTGATGAGCGTGCGGATTTCCTCGGTGATGAGCACCAGTTCATGAAACGCCACCCGGCCCTTGTAGCCGGTGCCACGGCAGACGGAACATCCGCGACCGCGAAAAAACGGCACGTCGGTCAGCCCGTCATCCAGAAAATATTTTTGCAGCAGCTCGCGGGAGGGATAGTACGGCTCCTTGCAGTTTTCGCAGATCCGCGCGGCAAGCCGCTGCGCCAGGACGCCGATGACGGCGGGTGCCACCATGTAGGGTTCGACCCCGATTTCCAGCAGGCGGGTGATCGCCTGCACCGCGCTGTTGGTGTGCAGGGTGGCGAAAACGATGTGACCGGTCAGCGAGGCCTCCGTGGCGATTTTGGCCGTGTCGAGGTCGCGAATTTCACCCATGAGGATGACTTCCGGATCCTGGCGCAGCAGCGCGCGCAGCAGGGTGGAAAATTTGAGGTCGATGTGGTTGTTGACCTGGCTCTGGGTGATGCCCTCCAACTGCATCTCGATCGGATCCTCGATCGTCGAAATATTTATGTCGGGCTTGTTGATCTCATGGAGCGCGGCGTACAGCGTGGTGGTTTTGCCGCTGCCGGTCGGACCGGTGACGAAGATGATGCCGCTGGGATTCTGGATGAGCCGCCGGAACGGACGCAGCAT
>CAIXIZ010000087.1 GCA_903919625.1 uncultured Verrucomicrobiota bacterium | reverse complement strand
GCCATGCTGGTTGGGGATCCACTCGCCCTCTTTGCGCGAGTAGTCGAGGTAAAGCATGGAGGCGACGGCGTCCACCCGCAGGCCGTCGAGATGGTAGCGGTCGAGCCAGGCGAGCGCATTGGCCACGAGGAAACAGCGCACCTCGTTGCGCCCGTAGTTAAAAATCAACGTACCCCAGTCCTGGTGCTCCCCCTGCCGCGGATCGGCATGCTCGTACAGATGGGTGCCGTCGAATTCCGCCAGCGCAAAGCTGTCGCGCGGAAAATGTCCGGGCACCCAGTCCAGAATCACGCCCACCCCGCGCTGGTGCAGGTGGTCCACAAACCAGCAAAAATCCTCCGGGGTCCCGAAGCGGTGCGTCGGCGCAAAAAATCCGGTGACCTGATAACCCCAGGAGCCGTCGAACGGATGCTCGGCCACGGGCAGCAGCTCGACATGCGTGAAGCCCATGTCGGCGGCATAGTCGGCCAGCAGCGGTGCCAGCTCCCGATAGGTGAGCGGGCGGCCCGCGTGCTCGAGTTTGCGTTTCCAAGAGAACAGGTGGACTTCGTAGACGGACAGCGGCTGTTCCGCCGAGTCGGCGGAAGCCCGGCGGCGGGCGATCCAAGCGGCGTCATTCCAGCTGTGGCGGCGCGGATCGCAGACGATGGCCGCGTTGCCCGGCGGCGGCTCGAACTGGGTGCCATAGGGGTCGGTTTTGATCAGCAGCCGGCCACTGGAGGCGAGGAGTTCAAATTTGTAGAACTCGCCCTCGCCCAGACCGGGGATGAACAGCTCCCACACTCCGGAGGCACCGAGCGTCCGCATCAGGTGATAGCGACCGTCCCAGCCGTTGAAGTTGCCGACCACGGAGACGCGGGCCGCGCCCGGCGCCCACACGGCGAAGGCCACGCCCGCGACACCGCCGATCACGCGGGGATGGGCACCGAGCTTTTCATGGATGCGGTGCTCATTGCCCTCATTGAAAAGGTAAAGATCCTGGGCGCCGAGCGTCGGGAGAAACGCGTACGGGTCGTCCAGCTCGCGGATCCCGCCCACCGGGTCCGTGACCCGGAGCCGGTAGGCGAAGAGTTTTTTCCGCCGCGGCAGAAACAGCTCGAAAAAACCCTCCTGCGTCAGCCGTGCCATGGGGTGGACCTTGGTTGTACCCGGCTCGACGACCGCACACGCGGCGGCGTTGCGCAACCAGGCACGGACGACAATCCCGCTCACGCGGCCCGGTGTGGCCGGATGCATCCCCAGCAGATCATGCGGCGTGGCGTTTCTGGCCTGCAGGAAGGAGCCGAGTTCGGTGGCGGAGAGTATCACGCCTGCGACATTGGGCGCAGAGCCGCCACGCCGCCAGCCTTTTGCGCACCCCATAACGGGGGCTTGCCTGCGGCCGGCCCGCCGCCTTTGCTGCGGGCAACGTGCGCCGTTTCCTTTCCCTTCTTCTTTGTGTCTTGCCCGCCGCGGCTGCGCTGCACGCGGCTGCTTCACAGATGGTAATCACCGGCGGCGAAGGAAACATCACCCGGAGCAATTACGCCACCGGCGAAACCGTAATTTTGCGCGGACCCACCGTGCAAGTCCGCGTCACGGACGGTGACATGCTGCTGCTGGCCGACGAGGTGCGCTACAACAATAAGACCGAAATCGCGGTCGCCCGCGGCAACGTCTCATTAAACCGGGACGCCCAGCGCCTGCTGGCCGACGAAATCACCTACACCGCCTCCACCCACACCTATGTCGTAAACAACCCGCGCCTTACCCTGAAATCATTTTTCATTCTCGGCAGCACGCTGACCGGCAACCCGGACAGCATCACGATCCAGGATGCGCGGGTCAGCCTGTCGGAACCGGGCCCATGGGTGCCCACGCTTACCGCCGGCACCTTGCACTATAATCACAATGACCAGAGCATCCGGCCGGAACATGCGCACCTGGGCCTGGGCGACCTGAGGTTTTTTCCGCTGCCAGCATTCACTCAGCCGCTCCAGGAACCGTTTACCGGCGACCTCTCGGTCAAAACCGGTTACCGCTCGCGCTTCGGGGCGTACCTCGATCTCGGCGTGCTCACCCCGGTGGCGACCGGCTTGCAGCTGGGCGGTGATGTCGGGGTCTATTCCAGCCGCGGCGCCCTGGTCGGCCCCTCCGCCAGCTATCTGATCGATCGTCCCGGACTCAGCCTCACCGACAGTCTGCGCACCGATTACATTCATGACTATGGCAACCGTCATACCGACATCCTCGGCCGGAATGTTCCGGCCGACCGCGGGTTTGTCACCTGGTCACATCACGAGCAGATCGGCGATGATCTCACCCTGATCGGCAAGCTCAACTACTGGTCGGACTCGGAAGTCGTCCGGGATTTCCGCCCAAAGGAATTTGCCGCCGTCCAGGTGCCGGACAGTTTTTTCGAGGCCGACCATGCGGACACCAACTCCATCCTGTCCGCCTTCGTCCGCGCGCAGCCCAATTCATATTTTGACATGCAGCAGCGGCTGCCGGAGGTGGACTTTGACCAGTTCGCCACCCCGCTCGCCCTGGGGGTTTATGAAAGTTTCCATGCCAGCGCAGCCGTGCTGCGGGATGATCCGCCCACGCCGGCACCGCCCGCCCCGCCGCCGGCGACGCCGGTCCCGAGCAGCAGGCGGGTTGACGCCTATTACGAGCTTACCCGCCCGTTTACCCCCGCCGAATGGTTCTCGGTCAAGCCGGTGGTGGGGGCACGGATGACCTACTATGCTGACGCCACCGGTGGCCGTTCCACCTTCACGCGCAACCTCGGTGAGATCGGCGCCGATGCCGAGCTGCACGCGAGCGCAACGTACGATTATCAAAACGCCTTCTGGGGCATCGACGGCCTCCGCCATCTGGTGACACCCGTTCTTTCTTATCGCTACATCCCCGATGCCACCAAGGGCACCCCGTTCATCCCCGCCGTCGACCGCGACGCCTTTTCCACCTACCTGCAGCCCCTTGGCTTTGCCGGGACGCGCAACATCGACCAGCTCGCCGCCACCAACACGCTGCGGCTTGGCCTCAACAACACCCTGCAAACCCGCGATCCGCATTATGGCTCGCGGGACCTCGCCACCTTGGACTTCGCCGCCGATTGGAGCTTTGACCCGCAATCCGGGCAAAGGGCCTTTTCGGCCATTTACACCGAGTTGGCGGTTATGCCGATCTCCTGGCTGCGCTTTGACTCGTTCAGCCGGGTGGATCCCAACACCGGCGGGGTGCGCGAGCTGAACACGGGCGTCACGCTCCATGATGGGACTGTTTGGACCGCCCGGATCGCCACCCACTACCTCAAGCATCAGATTGAACAATATGTGGTCGATGCCAGCTACCGCATCGACGAGGTCGACCGGCTCCTCGCGCGGGCCCAATACGATGCCCGGCTCAACCGCCTCACCGAGCAGGATTACGGCCTCGAGCAGACGCTCGGGAATCTCTGGCTCGTCCGTTATTTTCTGTCGCTCCGCGAGGGACCGGCGCGCGAGGGGCCGATCGGACTCAATTTTGAGCTCGAAATGAAACGTTTCTGACGCCGTCTGGTGAACCGCATCGCCGACAATCAGGCGCGCACCCTGCTCCGCCTGCTCCTGCAACTCCGTCCGCATTGGCGCTCCGACCGCGCCCTGCCCGCACGCCTTCAGCGCCTGCTCGCCGACCATCCGTCCTTCGGCTCCCGTGACCGCCGGCTGTACCGCGAACTGATTTACACCACGTTGCGGTTTTTGCCGTGGATCGAACCGCTGCTCGGTCCGGATCCGGCCGAAGCCGTCCGTCGGATCGCCTGGCTCGCCGCCGACACGAAAAGCACGCATGAATTCAGAACGGCATTCGCCACCGGTGTGGCGCCCTCCGGCGATCAGACTGAACTGCTCCCGGCCTGGTTTCGCGAACACTGTCCGGCTGCATTTGCGCCTGAAGAACTGGCTGCCCTCAACCGTCGGGCGTCCTTGTGGTTAAGGGTGCAAACAGACGACCTTAAGCCCATGGCGGCTGAGTTTGCCGCTCACGGTTGGAAATGGTCGCAGTCTCCCGTCTTGCCCGGAGCCATCCGGCTCGAGACCGAAGCCGATGCCACCAAGACCGAGTCCTATCACGCCGGCCGGTTTGAGGTGCAGGATCTCGGTTCGCAAATGATCCTCGCCGCGGCGCCAGTCCAACCGGGGGGCCGCTGGCTCGACGCCTGCGCCGGCGCGGGCGGCAAGACGTTGCAACTTGCGCACCTCCTCGGACCTGCCGGACTGGTGGACGCAACCGACCCTCGGCCAGACGCCCTCGCCGAATTGCAAACCCGCGCCAGACGCGCCGGGCTGGCCAACATCCGGGCTGTCCCCCGGCCTGGGGCCGAGGCTTATGACGGCATCTTGGTGGATGCCCCCTGCAGCGGCACCGGCACCTGGCGACGCGCCCCCCACCTCAAGTGGATCACCACCCCTGCCGACCTCGCCAACCAGGCCGCGCGCCAGTTGGAAATCCTTGGCCGGCACGCACCGCTGGTCCGTCCCGGCGGCCTGCTCGTCTATGCCACGTGTTCGCTCAGCCATGTCGAAAACGGGTCTGTGGCGGCATCCTTCCTCGGGAATGCTCCCGACTTCACGCCGGTCCCCCTCCGCGAATACTTCGGCTTTCCCGGCGTCGGCCCGTCACTGACCATCCTGCCCTCCCGTCACGACACCGACGGCTTCTTTGTCGCCGCCTTTCAGCGTCAAATAACATAAGGGACCCGATTAGGTGGCGTGCCTGATCGGCGTACCCGCATGCACATTATCTAACCACTATGCAGAGTTCCGCTTATTTGCATCTGTTTTGCCGCCAGTTTGCGTGACTTTCCTTGGCAATCGGAGCGATTCCTGCACTAATGGGCCCATACCCATATGGCCACCACTGCCACTCTCAAACTCCCGGCCAAGGAAATTGCCTTGCCTGTCATCATCGGCTCCGAAGGCGAGCAGGCTGTGGACATCTCCAAGCTTCGCGCCGAAACCGGCTTCATCACTTTTGATGACGGCTTCGGCAATACCGGCTCCTGTCAGAGCGACATCACCTTCATCGACGGCGACGTTGGCATTCTGCGCTACCGCGGCTATCCCATCGAGCAGCTCGCCGAGCATTCCAATTTCGTCGAGACCGCTTACCTCGTCATCAACGGCGAGCTGCCCAACGCCGCGCAACGCCAGCGGTTCGGCAACCTGCTGCGGGATCATGCCCCGGTCCACGCCGACATGGAGCACCTGTTTCAGGGCTTTCCGATGGGCTCGCATCCGATGGCGATCCTCTCCGCGCTGATCAACTCCCTGGGCTGCTATTACCCGCACCTCGCCACCAACGATCCCCGGGAGGACATCGCCCACTTCGAGGAGGCGTCGGCCATCGCCATTTCCAAAGTGCGGACCATCGCGGCCATGTCGTACCGCAAGAGCCACGGACTGCCCTACATCTACCCGAAGACCACGCTCTCTTACTGCGAGAATTTCCTGCACATGATGTTCTCGCGCCCCGGCGAGGACTACACGCCCACGCCCGAAGTGGTCGCCGCGCTCAACCTTTTCCTGCTGCTCCATGCCGATCACGAGCAGAACTGCTCCACGTCCACGGTCCGCATGGTCGCCTCCTCCGGGGCCAATCTCTTTGCCTCGGCCGCCGCCGGGGTCTGCGCGCTCTGGGGACCGCTGCACGGCGGGGCCAACATGGCCGTGCTGGCGATGCTGGAGAGCATCCATGCCGAGGGCGATGACGGCACAAAATTCGTCGAGGCCGCGAAGTCCGGCAAGGGCGGCCACCGCCTCATGGGCTTTGGCCACCGCGTCTATAAAAATTACGACCCGCGCGCGAAAATCATCAAGGCCAGCTTCGACAAGGCGCTCGCCAGCCTCGGCATCAGCGACGACCCGCTGCTCAACATCGCCCGCCGCCTCGAGGAGGCCGCGCTCAAGGACGATTATTTCCTCGCGCGCAAACTGTATCCCAACGTGGACTTTTACAGCGGCCTCATCATGCGCGCGCTCGGCATTCCGCAGAACATGTTCACCGTGAT
>CAIXIZ010000086.1 GCA_903919625.1 uncultured Verrucomicrobiota bacterium | reverse complement strand
CTAGAGCATATTAAATAATAGTGTAGCCGTTTTGTGCTGGTCTTTCTCCCGCGACCGGTCAGTCTCGGGGCATGAAAACTCTCTCCTTGGATTTACGGGAACGGATCTTAGCCGCCTATGACGCCGCAGCCGCCACGCGGGAGATGGTCGCCGGGCGCTTCCGGGTTTCCTTGGGCATGGTCAAGAAGTTGATCCAGCAACGCCGGCATCTGGGCGAGATCGGAGCGCAGCACCATCGGGCCGGACGCAAGCCGCGCATCCTGCCGGCCCACCGCGAGCAGCTGCGGCGCCACCTGGCCGCAAAGCCGGATCTGACCTTGGCGGAACTGCGGACCGTCACCGGCCTGGACTGCACGCTGCCGGCGATCCACTACGTTCTGGCGGACATGGGGCTGACTTTTAAAAAAAGACGCTCCGGGCGGCCGAGCAGGACCGGCCGGACATCGTCCGCGCGCGCCGGCGGTGGCGGCGCCGCCAAGGCGGACTCGATCCAGCCCGGCTGGTCTTCCTCGACGAGTCGGCGGCGAAGACGAACCTGACCCGGCTGCGGGGCCGCGCGCCCCGGGGCCAGCGCTTGCTGGCCAAAGCCCCGCACGGGCACTGGCGCACCACCACGATGATCAGTTCCGTCCGGCTCGACGGCAGCACCGCCTGCATGACCATCGAGGGGGCTACGGATACGGCGGTCTTCCAAGCCTATGTGCGCGAGATCCTCTGCCCGAGCCTGCGGGCCGGCGACATCGTCGTGCTGGACAACCTGGCCCCGCACAAAAACGACCAGACCGTTGCCCTCATCACCGCAGCCGGGGCCCAGGTGCGCTTCCTCCCGGCCTACTCGCCGGACCTCAATCCCATCGAAATGATGTGGAGCAAGGTGAAGGCTCTCCTGCGGGCTGCCGAGGCCCGCTCCGCGGAGGAATTGCAGCAGGCCATCGCCGCGGCCCTGCAACGCGTCAGCGCCCAGGATGCCCTCGGCTGGTTTGCCGCTTGTGGCTATAGTATTATTTAATATGCTCTAAACGCCGCATTTCAAACCTGCTGCCCGGCAGGAATTCATCACCGAAAAACGCTTTGCGGTGGCAAAGATCCCGGGGCCAACCAACCGCCCGATGGGGGCAGGAGGCTCTTGACGGGCTTCATGCGGCCTCAACACTCACGGCCACACCCACCATTTACCGATGAACCACACCCTTTGCTGGACCGACATTCCTGTCCTTAACCTTGACCGGGCGATTACGTTTTACTCGGCCGTGCTGGGCGCAAGCGCCCTCAAGCAGTCGGGCGGCGGACAGGAGTTTGGCCTGCTGCCCGGCTACGACAAAGGGGTGTCGGGCTGCCTGTGTGTAGGAGAGAACCACGTCCCTTCGCTGCAGGGGCCGCTCATTTATCTGAGCGTGGAAGGCCGGCTGGACGACGCCATCGCGGCCGCCGTCAAAACGAAGGGCGCCGTGCTGCTGCCCAAGCACCCCATCGGCCCGCATGGCTTCCGGGCCATCATCACGGATTCCGAAGGCAACCGCATCGCGCTGCACTCGCAGAAAGCGTGAGCCACCCCGGCGATGACGCGCCCGCGCCGCGCGGGGTCCACCCCCGGGATCCGCTGCATGGCGTGACGCTGGAGCAGGTGGTCACGGAACTCGTCGCCACCCATGGCTGGGACGAACTGGCCCGGCAGGTGCCGGTGCGCTGCTTCCAATTCGACCCGAGCATCAAATCCAGCCTCACCTTTCTGCGCAAAACCCCTTGGGCCCGCGCCAGGGTCGAGGCCATCTACTGCCGCCGGCCGGAAACCCGGTGACGGTCGGCCCGCGGCCCGCGCGCCAGTCTCAATACACGTCGCGCTGGTAGCGTTTGTCCTTCTTCAGCTGCTTCACGTAGTCGGTGGCCTGCGCGTGCGTCATCGCGCCCTGCTGGGTGATGATCTCGTGGAGCGCCGCATCCACGTCCTTGGCCATGCGTTTGGCATCGCCGCAGACGTAAAAATTCGCGCCGGCCTGCAGCCACGCCCAGAGTTCGGCGGCGTTTTCCCGCATCCGGTCCTGCACGTAGATTTTTTGCGGCTGGTCGCGGGAGAACGCGAGGTCGAGCCGCGCGAGCCGGCCCTGCGCCTGCCACGCCGCCCACTCGTCGCCATAGAGAAAATCCGTCGCCTGCCGTTGGTCGCCAAAAAACAGCCAGTTGCGTCCGGTCGCGCCCGCCGCCGCGCGTTCCTGGACAAACGCCCGGAAGGGCGCGATGCCCGTGCCCGGCCCGACCATGATGCAGTCGCGCGCCCCGTCCTCCGGCACCCCGAAATGGGAATGCGACACAAACACCGGGACCGGCGTGACCCCCGGCTGCGCGCGGTCGGCCAGAAACGTCGAGGCCACGCCCACGCGTCCGCGGCCGTTGGTCTGATAACGCACCACGGCCACCGTCAGATGGATTTCATCGGGAAACATTTTGGCGGACGAAGCGATGGAGTAGAGCCGCGGCATGAGCTTGCGGAGGTGGTCCACAAACTCCTGGGGGGTGAGCCGTGCGCCGGGGAACTCCGCCAGCAGGTCAACGAATTCTCGCTCGTCGAGCCAGGCCGTGAGCGCGTCCTTCGCCTCCGGCGCGAGCAGGCCGGCCAGCTGCGCCTGCTCGGCGGGATTGGCCGTCTTGGCGGCCAGCGTCTCGACGATTCTGCGTGTCGGCCCGGCCAGCGCGAGCCGCGTGGTGAGCGCGTCGCGCAACGGGATGGGCGCGGTCAGCTTGAGCTGCACGGATGACACCGGCTCGTCGCCGTTCGCACCGAGCAGCCGCAGCAACTCCGTCACCTCTTCCGGCCGGTTGGCCGGGAACACGCCGAGCGAGTCGCCCGCCTTATAGTGCAGGCCGCTGCCCGCGAGGCTCACGACCAGATGCCGCGTCTCCTTCGCGGAGCCGGGGCCGTTGAGCAGGCGGTTCTCGGTTAGCCGGGCAGGAAACGGATGGTCTTTGGACCAGGCGGAAGTTGCTTCAGGAGCGGACATAGGGAGCCGTCCATCGAACCCCGCGCCGCCCGTGCTGGCAAGCCGGTTCAGCGCTCCTCCACCCGCCGCAGCAGTGCAATCAGCCCGGTCAGACTGATGGCAGCGACCGCCAGCCAGCCATAGAGCAGATGGGAAACCCGGAAATTAGGAATGAGCACGAACACCGTCAGCATGACCCCGGCAATGTTGCCCACGGTGCTGACCCCGTAGATGACACCGGAGGCCTTGCCCGGTGCCGTGCCGCGGGTGGCGAGCCAGCCCACGCATTGCGGACCAAAAGAGGACAGCGCCGTGACCGGCACAAAGAACAGCACCATGCAGGAGAGAAAAACGGCGGTGTTCATCCCCGTGCCGCCCTGGTCGTTCATCTCGCTGACCGCCGGGATAAACCGCAGCTCGATCCCGTCGAGGATCGATTTGCTGAACAGCGCGGTCACAGCCAGAGAGGCGATCCCGACCGCCGCCAGCGCGAACTGCATCCGCCCGCGCCGGGGAGCCGCGAGATTGCTGATCCAGCCGCCGAGCACCGAACCCACGCTGAATGCCGCCAGAAAGGTCGAGATGAGCCAGACCCACTCCACGATGGTCGTGCCGTAGTGCGGGCTGAGCAGCCGCGACGCCAGCATCTGGAAACCCATGCTCAGCATGCCGAGCACGATCACGAGGGTGTAGAAGATGAAAAGCATCACGATGGGTAGAGGGCGGAGAGGATGGGAGGAAGCAACCGACGGGATGTCGTTACAGAGAACCCCGCGCACGACAAGTGCAGACAACTGTAGCAACAAGGGGCGGTGCTGGCCGCCGCCCTCCGATCCGGGCGTCGTCATGCGACGCCCCTACTCCACTCAAGCCGAAGCCAGCTTCGGGGAATCAGACCCATTGGATTGAAACCGCGAATGGACGCGAATAACCGCGAATGGCTGAGCCGATCGGTTTCAGCATGAAACCAAAGGATAACCGGTTGAAATGTTCTCTGAGCTGGAATCCCGAAAGGTTTGATTCGCGTTGATTCGCGTCCATTCGCGGTTGTCATACTGCTGGCGCCTCAACCGAGCGGATGCTCCATCGCAACCCACTCCGCGACCGGCCGGCCTTCGGCCAGATGTTCCCGCACGATGCGCTCGCAGCGTTCCGGGGTGACGCCGCCATACCAGATGCCATCGGGATACACGACCAGCCACGGCCCGCCGGTGCAGATGCGCAGGCAGGCCGCCTTGGTCCGCAACGCCGGCACCCCGAGCTCGCCCAGCCGCGCCTTCAGCACCTCCCAGGTCGCCAGACCGTCCACAGTCGCGCAGCAGTTGGGCCCGACGCACAGGAAAGCATGCCGCCCCGCATCGGCCAGCTTCAGCTTGGCGAAGGCGGCGGCGATGTCGGGGGTGGAACAAGCCGGATCGGGAATCTTTTCCATACTGGGGAGATTTCGGGCTTTCCCGTCGCCAAGGGAAGCCTTAAGCCTGTCCCTCTTCATCCATTTTTACCCGTATGAAACTCCCGACCGAAATCCTCGCCCAGGCGGCCAACCAGGCCCGCGGCCTCGCCATTGACGCCGTCCATCAATGCAACTCCGGCCATCTGGGCCTGCCGCTCGGCTGTGCCGAGATCGGCGCCGTCCTCTTTGGCCACGCGCTCGCCTACAATCCCGACTCACCCCGGTGGCCCAACCGCGACCGTTTCGTCCTCTCCGCCGGCCATGGCTCGATGTTCCTCTACTCCTGGCTCCACCTCAGCGGCTACGATCTGCCGCTGGAGGAGGTGAAAAAATTCCGCGCCCTCCACAGCAAGACGCCCGGCCACCCCGAGTTTCCTGAAACACCCGGAGTGGAGTGGACCACCGGCCCGCTCGGCCAGGGCGTCGCCAATGCCGTCGGTCTCGCGGTCTCCGGCCAGATGGCGGCCGCCCGGTTCAACACCCCGGAGCACCCGCTGTTCGACTATCATGTCGTCGCGCTCGCGGGCGACGGCTGCATGCAGGAGGGCGTGGCCATGGAGGCGG
>CAIXIZ010000085.1 GCA_903919625.1 uncultured Verrucomicrobiota bacterium | reverse complement strand
GACGCCAAGCTCGTCGCCGACACGGTGCTCGCCGCGGTCCAGGATGCGGCCAAACAGGCCAAGGACTATAACGACGCCGAGATGCAGAAGGTCACCGGGCAGTTCCAGATGCCGGGGTTCATGTGAGCTGATTGAGGAATTGGGATTTCCGATTCTGGATTGGCCGACCGCTGATCTCGAATCTCGATGTCCTGACGTCAATGCAGGCTGGCAAATTCAAAAATCCGAAATCCCCAATCCGAAATTCATCCGTGTCCTCCTTCGAACAGCTTCAGCAGCAGCTCAAGCAGCTGCCCGGCCTCGGTTACCGTTCGGCGGAGAGGATTGCCCTGCACCTGCTGGTGGAAAAACCCGAAAAGCTCCGCGCGCTGGTGACGGCGCTCGAGGCGGCGGCCCAGAGCGTACGGCGTTGCACCCGCTGCGGCCATCTTGCCGAGGCCGAGCTCTGTGCCGTGTGTGCCGACGAGCGGCGGGACAGCGGCGTGGTGTGCGTGGTTGAACAGGTGCCCGACCTTGTCGCCCTGGAACGTGCGGGCGCCTACCGCGGCGTCTATCATGTGCTGCATGGACGGCTCTCCCCCCTCAACGGAGTCGGCCCCGAACAGCTCAATCTCTCATCCCTGCTGACGCGGGTGGCGGCGGGCGGGGTGCGCGAGCTGATCCTCGCGCTGGGCAATGATGTGGAGGGCGAGGCGACCTGCCATTACCTGACCCAACACCTGCCGCCTGATGGCACGGTAAAAGTCACCCGGATCGGATTTGGCCTGCCCAGCGGAGGGGGAGTGCTCTATGCCGACCCGGTGACGCTCAAAAGCGCCCTCGACGCGCGCCGGGCGTATTCCTGATCAACAATTCAAAAGCCAGGAAGCCAAGCTGAGGAAATTGTGCTCCTATCGCGGCTTAAACCACGGCGATGGGGTTTGGGCAGGAGCATTGCTCCGGTTTGGGTGAGCCTTAAAACGGCTTGATCCGCACCATCGCAATGGCGGTAAGCGCCAGCACGAGGGTCAGCATCAGCCAGAGACAGGACTTTTCCCGACGGCGGTAGGCGAATCCGGCGAAGGCCGAGATGCCGAGCCAGCAGACCAGTTTCACAATCGCCCAGCCGCCGGCAAAATGATACACCCCTTGCCACAGCCGGAAACCCGTCAGGAACACCAGCAGACTGGCGATGCCGTTCCACATCAGCACCTTCTTGCGGGTTTCGGGCGCTCCGGCGCAGGCGTAGAAAACCGTGCCAACGAGCACGAGGACCGCGAAAACATGGGTGATGATGAGGGCGTTAAGCTCGTGGGGATTCATGATGGGAAAAGATAGATGACACCCCGCCTGTGCCGCCAGACCAAAGGCTCAAGACCTTTTTAGGTTAAGGTGGGCGCCACCAGGCGGCTTTTGCTTTCCGATGAACGGCCTAGCAGCCACCGCCGATTGCGGCTCCCGGAATGACTCAAAGGCAAAGAGCAGTTATTAGAACCAGCGTACACCGCAGGGTGTCATCGGCGAAGGTAGGTCGCCCTCCCCTGCGGTCAACGCCAACCACCGACATTCCCAAAAGTATTTTGCTTGAAAACACGGCAGGTCATACTTGGGCACCGTCCAACCCTCGATGCACGGCGGGCTCATCGTCCCCCACCGCCACGCTACCCGGTCTTCCGCACCGTGAGCAACTCACAGCGCGTAGCCCGTCTGTCCAGCGGATCGTAATCAATGACCGCCCCAGAGAGCCGCACATCGCCCTCGGCCACTTCAAACTTTCTCGGCATGCCGTCGAGAAACCGCGCCAGCACCGGTGCGACCTGGCGGCCCAGCACGCTCGCGTACGGACCCGTCATGCCCGCATCGCAGAGAAAGGCGGTGCCGCGCGGCAGTACGGCGGCGTCGGCCGTCGGGACGTGGGTGTGGGTGCCGATGACCGCGACGGCGCGACCGTCCAGATGCCAGCCCAGGGCCAGTTTCTCGCTCGTTGCCTCGGCATGGGCCTCCACCAAAAATGCATCGGCCGCACCCGCCAGTTTCGCCAGCACGGCATCGGCGGACAGAAACGGGCATTCGGCTTTCATGTTCATAAAGGTGCGGCCCAGCACCGTGAAGACCGCCAGCCGCACCCCCTTCACCTCGATCACCACATGGTCGCGGCCCGGACAGCTCGCCGGCAGATTCGCGGGACGGCACACGTGCTCCAGGCCGCCGATCTCCATCTCCCACCCCCGCTGGTCCCACACATGGTCGCCCAAGGTGATGACATCCACCCCCGCATTGAGCAGAGCCCGCGCAATTGAGCCGTTGATGCCGGCACCGGCGGCGGCGTTCTCCGCATTGGCAATGACGACATCCAGGCCCAGCTCTGCGCGCAATTGCGGAACGCGCTCAATGACCATGTCGCGCCCCGGCCGCCCGACGATATCGCCAATGAATAAAATCTTGAGCATGACCGTCAGCGTGCCGGTCGGATGAGCCGGCTGCCAATCGAAAAGGCGGACGGCACTCCAGACCGATAACACCCCCATGGCACTCATCGAATGGTTAGCCCACAGGCCAGAAACCAGCCCGTATTTGGCTGGACACGTCCTCCGTCCGGTCTAGACAGGGCCGGATCCGGTTGTTTACAATCGCAGCCTCCCGCTGCTCTCCGCATGCAAACTGTACGATTCATATCAACCCTGACAGTCATGGCACTCGGTATTCTGCCCCTGAGCAAGCTTTACGCCGATCTCAAACCGGGAACTTATCGGCTTCCGAAGTCGATAGCCATGGAAATTTTGGAAGGAACGCAGGTCATAGGATCGATGGATATACCCGTCGGCAGGAACATCGTCTTCGTGAAAATCGTCGGTGATAAATGGCTGGTGCAAATCGACAAAACCGAGGGATATATCCCGGTCCAAGTGGTTAACGCCCTGCTAACGGTGAACCAGGAGATGGCCAGCAAACCCGGGAGTGAAAGTTCGAAGGAATATCCCACCGCTCCTCCGCGAGCCGAGCCATTGGACATGGCCACGATCACCCGGGAGGCCTTTTACGACGGGTTCATAGATTCTGCCGCCTTGGTTGCACGTCAGATGGATGCCCAGAAAAAGGGGACAACTTTCCGCACCAATGCAACCCCTGTGCAGCTGGCTCAAGCCCGTCTTCAGTCATACCTTGCCAAGCGGTTGGACAACGGCAAACCTTACCTTGCCAATATCTCAGAGGCGGGACTGAAGGAAATTTGGACCCGAGAGTATATTGGTGGATTTAATGAGGCTCGTAGCACCCAAAACGGAGAGAAATCCACCACCCATGCGTTACCGAATCTGCCGGCTACGCCATCCAGGCCAGGACAGGAAAGGCGAACCGCCATGGATACGATCTCCAACGATGGGTATTATTGGGGGATAATGTTTGCCGGTCAGATTTTTCTGCCCAAATGGGTGGATGATTCATCTTATAAACCTTCAGCGAACGAAATGCAAAAGAGTGCCGAGAGCATTTATCCGCGATATCTGAAAAAGCACGAGCCGGCGAGCGTGAGCGCGGCGGTCTATGG
Organism: uncultured Verrucomicrobiota bacterium; assembly: GCA_903919625.1. Classification (GTDB taxonomy): domain Bacteria; phylum Verrucomicrobiota; class Verrucomicrobiia; order Opitutales; family Opitutaceae; genus CAIYUN01. Next base: position 443 of record CAIXIZ010000085.1, on the reverse strand, counting down.
CTTCATCAGTCCTACCGACGCGATAGCTGAACGAACCTGGGTTATGGGTTATGAAAAGGGCGTGCTAAAGGCCATAGCTGGGCTTTGAAATGCTGCCGGGATAGGCAGGGCCTTGAGGAACGGCCATTTTTTGATTTGCACCACATTCTCCACCCTGCCCGTCCAAATTCCGCTATTGCCTCAGCCGGTCTGCTGTGGTTCGTTTTCCCCTCTGTCCCAACCTGCCACCTCCATGCCCAAGTCCCACTCTCCCTCCGCCTCGTTCCCTGCGCCTGAAATCGGCCGTGAAATGAACGGTGCTGACTGCGTTGTCGAGTGCCTCATCCGCGAGGGCGTGGACGTCATCTTTGCCTACCCCGGTGGCGCGTCGCAGGAACTCCACCAGGCTCTCGCCCGCACGGACAAAATCCGGACCATCCTCCCCCGCCACGAACAGGGCGGCT
>CAIXIZ010000084.1 GCA_903919625.1 uncultured Verrucomicrobiota bacterium | reverse complement strand
GACCGCCGCCGCGTTCAAAAAAATCCTCGCGGGCGGCCGGCAGAACGTCCCGGCGCTGCGCGGCCAAACGATCGTTAATCTCTTCCTGGAGCCGAGCACCCGCACTCGTCTCGCCTTTGAGATGGCGGCGAAACGGCTCAGCGCGGATGTGATCGCGTTCGACGCCGCCAGTTCCTCAACCACCAAGGGCGAGACGCTCCGTGACACGGCGGAGAACATCCGCGCCCTCGGGGCCGACATGATCATTTTGCGCCATGCCGCCGCCGGCTCACCGCTCTATCTCTCCCGCCTGCTCGACATACCGGTGATCAACGCCGGCGACGGCGCCCATGAGCATCCGACGCAGGGCCTGCTCGACACGTTCACCATGCAGGAGCACCTCGGCCGGCTGCGCGGGCGCAAGGTGGTCATCCTCGGCGACATCCTGTTCAGCCGGGTGGCCCGCTCCAACATCCCTGCCCTGACCAAGCTCGGGGCGGCGGTCACCGTGGTCGGCCCGTCCACCTTGGTGCCCCACTGGTTCACTGCGCTGGGGGTGACCGTCTCCCATGATTTGCGCGGCGCGCTGGCCGGCGCCGAAGTCGTGATGCTGCTGCGGATCCAGCACGAAAGGCAGATGGTGGGGATGTTTCCCTCGCTCGGCGAATACACGGGGATGTTCGGGCTCAACCGCGCGCGGGCCTCATGGCTGGATCCCAAGGCGCTGATCATGCATCCCGGCCCGATCAACCGCGGGGTGGAGATTGACAGCGAACTGGCCGACGGCGCAAACAGCGTGATCCTGGAGCAGGTCACCAATGGCATCGCTGTCCGCATGGCCGTGCTGTATCTGTGCGCGGGGGGTGATCCGCAAAAGATCAGGACCTCAAATGACTGACCCCAATCGTTCACGATTCGGCCGACCCACCATGACTTCCCAACCCGAGAACGAGTAAGAGAACGGAGCACGAAAACGATCATTCAACCATGCCTTCCCTCTGGATCAGCCACGCCCGGGTCATCGACCCCGCCGCGCAACGCGACGCGGTTGGCGGCCTTTTCATCCGCGACGGCAAATTTGTCCCTTCGCTGTCGGCAGTCGAAAAAAAGCGCGCAAAAAAAATCGATGCGCGCGGGCTGGTCGCCTGTCCCGGCCTGGTGGATATCCACGTCCATTTCCGCGAGCCGGGCCAGACCCACAAGGAATCCATCGCGAGCGGCTCCCAGGCCGCCGCGGCTGGCGGATTTACCTCGGTAGTGTGCATGCCCAACACCTCCCCGCCGGCGGACAACGCGGGCACGGTGCAGTTCATCAATGACGCCGCCGCCCGTGGGGCAGTCGTCCATGTCTACCCCACGGGCTGCATCACGGTGGGCATGAAGGGCGAGTCCCTCGCCCCCATCGGCTCGCTCAAGCGCGCCGGGGTGGTGGCCATCACGGACGACGGCGACTGCGTCCAGTCCAACGAGCTGATGCGCCGCGCGCTCGAATACGCCAAGATGTTTGACCTGCCGGTGATGGACCATTGCCAGGATGCGGCCATGACCAGGGGCGCAGTGATGAATGAGGGCGTGATGTCCACCCGGCTCGGCCTGCGCGGCTGGCCGCATGCCGCCGAGGACATCATTGTCGCACGCAATGTGATCCTCAGCGAGTCCACCGGCGCGCACGTCCATCTCCAGCACATCTCCTCGCGTTTTTCCGTGGAGATCATCCGCCGGGCCAAGGCCCGTGGCGCCCGCGTGACGGCCGAGGCCACCCCGCATCACCTGGCATTCACCGATGAATGCCTGGCCGGCTATGACACCAACTTCAAGATGAACCCGCCATTGCGGACCGAGGCCGACCGCCGAGCGCTCATCGGCGGGTTGCGCGACGGCACGCTCGACTGCATCGGCACCGACCATGCTCCGCATACGCCCGACGAGAAGGACCGGGAGTTCGACTACGCGCCCAACGGTGTCCTGGGGCTTGAGACGGCGCTGGCGGTCGCGCTCGAGGTGTTGGGGCGGAAAAGCAAATTCAAGCTGGCCCAGGTCATCGGCCTTCTCACCTGCCGTCCGGCCGAGATCATGAAGCTTCCCGCCGGCACGCTGGCCCCGGGTGCCGTGGCCGATGTCTGTCTGTTTGATCCTGACGAGGCCTGGCGCTACGATGCCAGGGCCGGTTTCAGCAAATCACGAAACTCCCCATGGCACGGCCAGACGCTCACCGGCCGGGTCAAAACCACCCTGGTCGCCGGCCGGGTGGTTTACGCGGACGGCAAAATCTCAGTCTGAGGGTTGCACTGGACCATTCATTCCCCCACCCAATAGGAAATGAAAATCGCCCGCCGCCACGCCCTCGCATTGCTCGCCTGTCTCTTTCCGCTGGTTGCGATCCACGCGGCGGATGCGCCCGCGCCCAGCCGGCTTGACACATTGGAGGCCGCCGGCGTCAGGCTGGTCCGGGGACCGGCCACCGTGCCGCTTGGCCGGACCGCCGAGCTCAAGGTGCCGGAGGGCTGTGGCTTCGTCGGCGAAGCCGGGCTCCAAAAATTTTACGAGCTCACCAAAAATGACCTGACGGGCGGCGAAGTCGGGGTGCTGGTGGGGGCGCGTAGCTGGATGCTGTTCTTCGACTACAAAGACTCAGGCTACATCAAGGACGACGAGAAAAACCAGCTCGACGCCGCCAAGCTCCTGTCCTCCCTGAGCGCCGGACAGGAGCAGGCCAACGCGAGCCGCAAAGAGCGCGGTTGGGACACGCTGAAAATCACCGGCTGGACCACGCCGCCACACTACGACGACAAGACCAACCACTTGAAATGGGCGATCAATCTCGCGACCTCACGGGACAATTTTGCCGGCACTTTTATCAACGAGAGCGTTCGCCTGCTCGGGCGGGGCGGAGTGATGAATGTCACTATGGTCACCGGCAACAACAGCTTCAGGGCCGACGAGATTGCCACCGACGCCCTGCTGGCCTCAAACTTCGGCTTCGTCCCGGGCCAGAAATACTCGGAGTTCAAATCGGGAGACAGGATCGCCGCCTACGGTTTGGGCGCTCTGGTGCTCGGCGGCGCCGGGGTGCTGGCCGCCAAGGCCGGCCTGTTTGCCAAATTGGGGCTGCTGCTCGCCAAATTTGGCAAATTGATCTTCGTCGCCCTCGCCGCCATCGGCGGTTACTTCATTAAAATGTGGAAAAAAATCACAGGTCGCGCCTGAAATGGTGCGGTTGCCTGCCGGTCGAAACTGCCAGGATGGCGTCCTTCTCCTCCTCGGCCCAGGCGGGCAGGGTGAGGACATTCCGCCCTGGCCGGCCTACTGCTCCGCCTGATTGCCCATGTCCGACCACGCTTTGCTTGTCACAGTTTTTTGGGCGCTGACGCTGATCGATGGTGCCTGGGTTGGCCGCCGGGCCCGGTTCAGTTTCGTGAGCTGGCTGGGCGGACGCCACGCCTGGCCCGTATTACGGCGCTGGCACGGCCTCAGTCCCTGGCCCGGCGGCTGGCGGGTGATGGCCGACGACCTGCCGGTGGCGTTTTCGCCCGCGGGCCTGTGCAACTGGCCGGCCGGATCCGCCGCCCGGCCCGCCGCGACACCCGCGGTGGTCCAGGCCTGGCGCTGGGAGGAAATTGCCAGCGTCAGCGAGGAGGCCGGCCAGCTGGTGGTAAATGGGAGACCATTCTGTGCCGCGACCCCGTTGTTCACGGCCAGTGATCTGCTGGCGCTCGCCGGCGCCTGCGCCCCGCTTTCGCCGGAGGCCCGCGCTATATTGCTCCGGGTTCGGCTGCGTCTTTGGCTCCGGCCCGCGCACCTGCGCCGACGGGCAACAGTATTGCGGGCGCGTACCGCCGGGCTGGTGCTTGGCAACGGGCTGACATTGGCAGGGACGGTCCTCATCTCGCTGTCATTTCTCAGCCGGCTGCCCGAAAGTGGCGCAGTTACGCTGCCAGAGTTCGCCGTTGGCCTGCTTGGGTTGCATTGCTTGTCCGTCGGCCTGGCTTGGTGGGAGCGGCGCCATCTGGTCCGGTTCATTCGGGAAACGCCGCCGCCCCCGAGTCCTCTGCTGGGAGTGCTTTTGTATCCGCCGGGTGCATTGCGGCTGCGTGCCCTGCTCGGTGCCAGCTGGTTTCCTCCGTCCCATCCGGTGGCGGTTGCGCTGGCCGTGGCGCCGCCTGCTGCCCGCGATGAGTTGGTGTTCAACGCGCTCGCCGACCTTCGCTGGCCTCTCGCCCCGGCTGGCGGGGAACCGCTGGCAGAAGAGATCCTGACCTGGTATCGCCGCACGCTGGGGGAAGAGCTGGAGGTGCTGTTAAAACGTGAGTCGGTGGACATTGCCCGCCTGTTTGTGCCCCCGGAGCCCGATGGTGCGGCGAGCTGCGCCTATTGTCCGCGTTGCCGTGCGCAGTTTGTTGTCGCCGGGGGCAGCTGTCCGCAGGGCGTGGCATTGCGGCCCTTGAAATGAACCGTCCAGCCTGCGAGCGTGGTGCGGCATGACCCAACCCTTTCCAATCGTGGATGCGATTGAGCTGGCGCTCTCCCTGGCCGGGCTGGCCCTGCTTTGCCGGTTTGTCGTGGAACGGGCTGGCGGCCGTGGCGGTTCGCAGCTGGCGCGATGGGAGATTGCCCCGGTGGATTTCGCGCTCCTGGTCTGGGGCGTTTTTGTCGCCGGCTATCTGGCAATGCTCGTGGCGGGAGGTGGCGCGGCCCTGTTCAGGCTGGGTAGTGACCTGCGGATGATTGTTGGCGGCGCGGCTCTGCCACTGGGTCTTATCGCCGGTTGCGCCGCTTTTCATCGCAACCGGTGGCCCCGTGACACACGCCTGGAACTGCCCCGGGCAGGGTTCATGAATGCCGGTGCGGCGGTGTTTCTGATTGCCTTTCCGTTGGTCGGTAGCGTCGCGTTCGCCTGGCAATACCTCTTGGAGCGGGCCGGCCTGACGGCAGAGCTGCAGGAAGTGGTGGAGGTGTATTTGCGGCTGGATACGGTGGGCGCACAGCTGGCGATGGCCGTCGTGGCGGTGATGCTCGCCCCGGTGGCGGAAGAGCTGGTGTTTCGTGGGGTGGTGTTTCGCTATGCCCGCGGGCGGCTGCCTCGCTGGGGTGCGCTGCTCCTGCCGGCGGCGGTCTGGGCCTCGTTGCATGGGCTCACGGCTTTTGCCCCGCTGCTGCTGTTTGGCATCGTGCTGGAGCTGGCCTATGAGCGCACCGGCAACCTGGCCGTGCCGATGGCGGCCCATGCGTTGTTTAACTTGCACACGGTTCTGATTCTCCTGCTTGATCCACCAAAATAAGTCCGAACGTGCATCCTTTCACCCAACGCCGTTCCGCCTCGGTCGCCGCCCTCGGTGAGACGGGACTGATTGCGGCCATCAGCCGCTGGCTGGGTCCGGCATCGCCCCGCGCTCCATTTGGCATGGGGGACGACTGTGCTGTGTTGCCGCCATGCCCCGGACGGTTGCTCCTCACGGTGGATCCCGTGATTTATGGCGAACACTTCGACGACAAGGTGCCGCCACGCGGCGTCGGCGAAAAATTGTTCAAGCGCAACTTAAGTGACATTGCGGCGATGGGCGGCCGGCCCCGTGCGGCGGTGGTGGCGCTCGCCCTCGGCCCGCACGTGCGGCTGGACTGGCTGGAGGGGTTTTTTCGCGGATTGGCGGCGGTCAGCCGTCGCCACCGCGTGCCGGTGGTGGGAGGCGATGTGGCGCGGCATGACGGCGGCATCGTGGCCACCCTCACCCTCGTCGGGGTGCCGGCCGGACCTCGCGTGGTCACGCGGACTGGCGCGCGGCTGGGGGACTGGATTTTCGTGACGGGCCGGCTCGGCGGCAGTCTGGCGAGCGGGCACCATTACCGTTTTGCTCCCCGGCTGGCCGAAGGAGCCTGGCTGGCCGGCCGGCCCGAGGTGCGGGCCATGCTCGATGTGAGTGATGGGCTGGCGAAAGACCTGCATGCGCTCACCCCGGCCGGCGCGGAACCGGCGCTCGACGCGGCGGCATTGCCCTGCCGGCCGGGTTGCGATCTGCGGGCGGCACTCTGTGACGGGGAGGATTACGAGCTGGTGCTGGCCGTGGCCGGCAAGACGGATGGGGCGGCCTTCCTGAAGGCCTGGCGTCGGGTGTTTCCGCGCACGCGGCTGAGTTGCATCGGTCGGTTCGTCCGTCGTGGCGGATGTCCGGCGGGCGCCATCAATCTGGAGGACTGCCATGGCTTCGAACATCTGCGCTAGACTGCGTGCGGGGCTTGCCACCGGGTCGGCCGAAGAAACCCAGGCTCTGGCAGGCGAACTGGCCGCCGTGCTGCCGCCCGACACGGTGATTGCCTTGCATGGCACCTTAGGGGTGGGAAAAACCACTTTCGTCCAAGGGCTGGCGCGTGGGTTCGGCATCACTGAGCCGGTGACAAGCCCGACCTTTAATCTCTTCACCCTGCATCGCGGTGGCACCCGTCTGCTGGCCCATCTCGATGCCTACCGGTTGGAACAGGGCTCCCAGATGGAATCGCTCATGCTGGAGGACTTCCTGGTGAGTCCCTGGTGTCTGGCGGTGGAGTGGCCGGAGAACATCGCCGCCTGGCTGCCCCCAGCGGCGTGGCATTTCGACCTCGGTATCTCGGCCGACGGGCGCCACACAGTGCGACAGCGGTGAGAATGCTCAGGTCAGGCGTTTTTGGAATGCTGCCTTGGTGAGACCGAGCAGTTTGGCGGCGGCGGCGGTATCACCGCCGGCGGACTGCAGCGCCCGGGCTGCCAGTTCCCGTTCCAAGCGCGGCAGAATCGGCGCATCGGCCGAGCTGAGCTGCGCATAAACAAAGTCGAGTGCCGTTTCCATCGTCAGGGCTGGCGGGCTGCCGGGATCTGCCGGGAGGGGTGCCCCGGCTGCACCTGCCGGCGCGGCTGGGGAGGCCGGCGGCTCAAAGGGCGCATTGCTCGATGACGTGGCGCCGTCGACCGATGCCGGAAGGCCCACGGCCTCGCGGATTTCGGCCGGCAAATCCTTGAGCAGGATGGTGTCCCCCTGGGCAATGACGGCGCTGCGGTAGATGACGTTTTCCAACTCGCGCACATTGCCGGGCCAGCGGTGGCGGGCGATGACCGCCATCGCCTCGGGCGCGACTTTGGTGGCGCGGGCTTTGCGTTGTTTGACGAGGGTTTGCAGGCAAAACTCCACGATTGAGGGGATGTCCTCGAACCGTTCGCGCAACGGCGGCATTTTGATGCGGACGACGTTGAGCCGGTAATAAAGGTCTTCGCGGAAGGTTTTTGACCGCACCATCGCCTCCAGGTCCTTGTTGGTCGCGGCGAGAATGCGCACATCCACCTTGATCGTTTCGGTGCCGCCCACGCGCTGGATTTCGCCTGCCTGGAGAACGCGCAGGATTTTCGTCTGCGTGGCGAGCGCCATGTCGCCGATTTCATCCAGGAAGATGGTGCCGCCGTCGCAGAGCTCAAATTTGCCCAGCCGTTGGCCGGTCGCACCGGTAAACGAGCCCTTTTCGTGGCCGAACAGCTCGCTCTCGATGAGGTTGTCGGGGATGGCGGCGCAATTGACGGCGATAAACGGTTTGCCGGCGCGATGGGAGTGTTTCCAGATGGAGCGCGCGACGAGCTCCTTGCCCGTGCCGCTTTCGCCGGTGATCATCACCGTCACGTCGCTGGCCGTCACCTGGCCGATGATTTTGAACACCTCCTGCATGACGGGCGAGGCGCCGACGATGCCCTCCTTGTAGTCTTCGCTGTTGATGGTCGGCTTGTAGTCGCCGACCGCCCGCATGTCGGCATGGGCCTTGAGTGCATTTTCCGCCAGCGCGAGCACCTTGGCCGGGTCAAACGGCTTCATCACATAGTCGAAGGCGCCAAACTTCATCGCCTCGATGGCGGTCTGCGCCGTGCCAAAGGCGGTCATCAGGATGACCAGTTGTTTGGGGCTGGCGGCGCGAATATGCTGGAGCGCCTCCAGCCCGCTCATGCCGCCCATGCGCACATCGAGGAAAACGAGGTCCGGGGGCGGTCCTTTTTTGACGAGGGCGACGCCCTGTTCGCCGCTCGCGGCCTCGGCGACCTGCCAGGCGCGGGAGGAGAGCACCCGGTTGAGCGAATAACGGATCTCGGCATCATCGTCGATGACGAGGATGGTGGGCGGTTTGGCGGCAGGTGACGGCAGGGCGGACAAGTGGGTGGAGGATTGAAGTTGGCGGTGGAACCGGCCGTTGGCGACTCAAAGCCGGTGGAACTGTGGCGGGTGGAACAAGGCTGGCGCTTTGGGCGCAGACGGTTTCATTGCAACCCATGCTTGGCTGGTCAATCCCGCTGTTCCGCATCCGCGGCATACAGCTTTCGCTCCATTGGAGCTTTCTCGCGCTGCTCGCCTTCGTCGGCTGGGCCAGCTGGCATGATGCGGCCGCCCAAGCAGCGACCGTCATACGCTGCTGGGAAGCGGTGGGGTGGAATGTGGGGGCCGTGCTGGTGTTTTTCACCTGTGTGGTGCTGCATGAGCTGGGGCACTCCTTCGTGGCGATGGCCTTTGGCCTCGGGGTGCAGCGAATCCTGCTGATGCCCATTGGCGGCATGGCGGTATTTGACGAGTTTCCGCGCCAGCCGGCGCGCGAGCTGCTCATCACGCTCGCCGGGCCGGCGGTAAACTTTATCATCGCCGGGGTGCTTTGGCTGGCCGTCGGCCTGCCCCCGGGCTGGACCCCGTTGTTCGACGGGTATCCGGACAATTTCACCGGCTTCGCCCAAATGTTGCTGCATTGGAATCTCCTCATGGGCTGCTTTAATTTCATTCCGGTGTTCCCCATGGACGGCGGTCGCATCTTTCGGGCGCTGCTGGCCACGCGTCTGACCTATGTGCGGGCGACATTTTGGGCGGCCAGTGTGGGCAAGGTGCTGGCGGTGCTGGGCGCCGGTATTGCGGCATATTTTTTTCACGCCTGGCTGACCGTGGTGCTCTTTGCCTTCATTTTTTCCGTGGGCGAGCTGGAATATCGCTCTGTAAAACGGCGTGAGGAGGAGGCGGAGCACTGGCGGATCTGGTGGGCCCGGCAGGACGTGGTGACCGGGAGCCAGGGCTGATACCAACGCCGCTTGATTTCCGGGCTGTTGGCGCGGTCGTGCGGGTGCCGAGGGGGCGGTCGAGCCGGAGCAAGCTTACCGAGCTGGCCTACAAAAGCCCAATTGACGGCGCACGCCGCCCGCTCCGTTACAGGCCGGCCAGGCGGATGTTGGTGTCGCCAAAGCGGTCCAAGTTGACGCCCATGCGGTCCATGATCGACAGGTGCAGGCTGCACGCCCGCCGATGGTCGTTTTCCTCGTTGAGGTAGTCGAGGATGCGTCCGGTCTTGAGCGAGCCGCCGCCCTTGCCGGCCAGCAGAAACGGCAGCTGGTTGGCGCCATGGACATCGCCATCGTACAGGCTGGAGCCGCACATGAGGATGGAGTTGTCCAGCATCGAGGATTCGCCGGGCTTGTCATTTTGCAGCTCGCGAATGGAGAGCGCGGGGGCCTCGATGTGGATGTCGATGCGGTCGAGCAGCGGGCCGCTGATGCGCGCCCGGTATTTGATGATCTGTGACGGCGAGCAGCGGCACTCGTGCTTGGGGTCGCCCAGGTAGCCGCAGGGACAGCGCTTCGTTGCCTTTCCACCACCTGACCATTATTACCGCTCACCCTCAAAAACCGGGCTATCCGACGTCCCTTGTGACCATCGGCGACCATATCAGGAAACGGCGGCTCGATCTGGGCCTGTTCCAGCGCCAAGTCGCCGCCCAAATCGGGGTGGACAATGCGTCGATTCTGAACTGGGAGAAAAGTTGTATGAAGCCCGAAATCCGGCATCTCCCTGCAATCATTAGCTTCCTCGGCTACAACCCTTTGCCAAAGCCTAAGGGCTTCTCTGCCCAGCTTGTCTGGACCCGCTCAATCCGTGGGATGGATCGGGTGTCCTCTGCCCGCTTCCTCGGGGTCGATCCCTCGACGTTGGCCCGCTGGGAAACAGGCCGCCGAAAGCCCTTCGGCCGACATCTGGACGCAATCAAAATGCTGCTCAAAACGCCCTGATAAACCGAAAAAGCAACGAATCCTTTTGGTGGACCATTCGTTGCCTTTCTACCACATCGGCTTGACTGCCAAAATTTGGGCAAAATGGATATTTAGAAGTCCTAATTCTGATGGCTGTCAGCCCCCAACCCCATTCTTGCGACCCATTCTCGCTGCTACGCCGTCACGATGTCGCTAACTTTTCCATGGCGGGCAGTAGACAGGTTCTTGCAGGTAAGCCTTTACCCAAGGGTCCAGCGCAGCCCCTGCACAGAATAAATTGGAAACCACGGGAGAAGGATTGGCACGGATTGCGTATAGCGCTGAAAATCCGGCTCCTGACCATAGCGCCGCTGTTGCGAAATTTCCAGGCGTTTGGTCGCGCCGAGCATGATGAGCAGGATGCAAATCAGCCCGACGGACGATACCAGCCAATGCCACCAGGAGATGCAGGACGGTGCCCCTGCCAGCCAGTTGCCGGCCCAAAAAATAATCTCCCCAAGATAGGCCGGGCAGCGCACCCAGGCGAAAAGACCGCGATTACAGAAACGCTCCGGGGCGATTTTCTTCGCCGCGGACTTCTGCCAGTCGGCCGCCGCTTCTAAGGCGAGGCCCGCGGTCATCAGTATCAGACCCGCCACGGCCAGCGCCGGCACCGCCGGGGGCTGACGGGCAAGGAAGGCCGCCGACGAAAACATCATCACATAAAGCAGGCTGACCGCGATCCAGATCATGAATCTTTTGCCCAGGCCGATGTTGATTTCGCCATAACTGGCCTGGGCCGCCCGCCGATAGGCCGCCTGACCGCCGCGCATAAGCACATGGGTCCCGAGTCTCGCCCCATAGGCAAACAGCAGCACGAGTTGGGTCGCCAGCAGCCAAGACATACCGGAGCCAGCCAGCCAGGCCAGCAGCCCGGCCATTGCCGCGATGGCGTAGCCGTAGCCGATGCTGATGAACCACACCACTCGGAAAAAACCGACCGCCGAGACCGCCAAGGCGGTCGCCACAAGCATTGGAAAAATGTGGATGAAGTCAGTCAACGATAGGGGGTAAGTCAGGGTGTCGACACTAGTCGGAGCATAACTTCATTGCGCCTTAAAAACCACGGGGTCCACGGCGGGTCGAAATATCCATACACGGGGGTCGCTTCCGTTGCTTTCAACCCTTGCTGCAGCAGCCATGACCGCAGCCGAGCTAGTGCCTCGACTTCGTTCTTCGCGTTCCGCCCGCCGCTGTAACGCAGCACGGCGAAACGGCCCGGCGGCAGCTCCCGCACCGCGACCTTGCCATCAGCCGGGCTGGGCACCTGCGTGCCGGACAAACCGGCCGGCAGAACAAATGCCATTGTGCCGGCGCTCTCACCGCCCGACATGAAAACGGGGGTGGTCATGGAGATCTTTTGTTGAGCCGAATTATTGCCGCTGATAAAGCGGAACAGGCGACCGAAACTGCCGTCCGACCCATTTGCATCGGGGGCGGTGGTTGTCTCCACGACGGACAAGGCGGGGTAATCACGCAGCTCGACTCTGTCGGCGGTGCGGACAACGGTATAAGGAGCCGAGGCATAACCAGCTCGCGTTGTCTGGCAGCCTGCCAGCAGCAGGACGGCCGTCAGAATAATGAAAACTATCGCAACGTTCATTCGGATCACAGCGAAATATCTGCCCGGCGGCGGTAAATTGCAAACATCTTCAAACCGAGCAGCAGGTCGGCGTGAATGGAAGCTGTCCTTGCCCGTGAACTGGGTTGAGGCATCCATTCGAAGAATCAGTGCGCGATTTAGGCACTAGCTAGTATCCGCTTTTGTAAACGCCTTCCACGGCGCCGCGATTCGGCGGCGAGGCCAGCCTTGAATCGGAGGAGACGCGTCTGGAGTT
>CAIXIZ010000083.1 GCA_903919625.1 uncultured Verrucomicrobiota bacterium | reverse complement strand
GGCGTCAGTGCCGTCGAGCAGGTAATGCCCGCGCGTTGGACGGTCGAGGCAGCCGAGCAGATTCATCAACGTTGATTTGCCGGAACCGCTCGCGCCCATCAGTGCGACAAACTCGCCGCGTTGGATGTCCAACGTCACGCCGCGCACCGCGTGCACCGGCACTTCGCCGGATTCGTAAATCTTGTGGATTTCCTCGAGCTGGACGACGGGGGACGACATGGCAGGCGCAATGCGATCGAATTGAGTGTCAAGTGGCTCAGCCGCCACCACCACCGAGACCGCGGTTGCCACCGCCTTGGAACGGGTTGTTGGCGCCTCCCGCCTGGGGGGCGATGGGCGCCGCGCCGGGGATGCTGACGTAAGTGACAAGGGCGTCATTTTCATTCAGACCATCGATGACCTCGGTGTTGACGCCGTCGGAAATGCCCAGCCGTGCCGAGACGGGTTCGACTTTCGGCCGCTCGGTGGTGCCGACGGAACGGTAGACCGTGCGGGTAATGACCGGGTTGTCGCCGCCGGGACCGCTGCGCCGGCCGCCGCCGGGACCACCGCCCCGCCGTGCGCCGGCCGTGGCCTCACCCGCGCCGCGTGCGCCGCGATCACCCTGGCCGGGTGTCATCGCTGCTGGCGCCGCCACCGCCACAGGCGCGGCCGCGGCGGCCGGCAGCAGCGATTCGGGAATGCGCACGCGCAGGGCGCTGTTGGCAACCTTCAGGACGTTGGTGCGCCGTGCGGTGATGATGGAGACATTGGCGGTCATGCCCGGCTTGAGTTTCAGGTCGCTGTTGTCCACATCGATGATGGTGGCGTAAGTCACGACATTTGACTGCGTGGTGGGCGAGTTGCGGATCTGCGAGACCGTGCCGCGAAAGGGCCGGCCGGGAAACGCATCGACCAGAAAGGAGACCTCCTGGCCTTCCTTGACGCTGCCGATGTCGGCCTCGGCGACCGCGGCATGGATCTGCATCTTGCCGAGGCTGTCGACGATGGTGAACAGCGTGGGCGCGTTCAGGCTGGCGGCGACAGTCTTGCCCACATCGGTCTGCCGGTCGATGACGATGCCGTCGATGGGCGAGTAAATCGTGCAGCGGTCGAGGTCGATCTGGGCGTTTTCCACCGTGGCGTTCTGAATGTCCAGCTGCGCCTGCGCCTGCTGGAGCTGGGCTTCCGCCGAATCGAGATCCTGCTGCGTCACCAGGTTCCGCTTGAACAGCTCGGCCGTGCGGTCGTGGTTGAGCTTGGTGAGATTGTAATTGGCCTTCGTGTTGACCAGCTGGGCCTGCGCCTGCATGAGCTTGGACTGGTAGGAGGCCGGGTCGATCTTGCACAGCACCTGGTCTTTTTTGACGACGGAATTGTAATCGACCAGCACCGCCTGGACGAGCCCGGAAATCTGCGAACTCACATCCACCGAGGCGAGCGGCTGCAAGTCGCCTGTGGCGGTGACCGACTGCACGACTTCACCACGCGTGACCGGTGTGGTGGTGAGTTCGGGCGGTTTGTCGGCAGCATGCTGCCAGAAATACCAGCCGCCGGCCGCGCCCGCGGCGATCACGGCGATGAACAACAGCTTGCCAATGGAAATGGGAGATTTGGCCATAAACGAGGGGAACATGTAGCACACGCATTTGTTGCCGGGCAAACCAAACTGATGAAAATCTTTGGGCTGGTGTTCTGGCCCCGGGACGGGCTGTTTAACTGTTTAAACCGGAAATAGTTCCCCGATTATGCTGCCGCCCGGCCTTGGCCGGCTCTTCTCCGGCCCTTAAGTGTCACCCTTCCCGGGATTTTGCCTGTCCAGGCATCCGCATATTCGCTTTGCGCCGCGTGACGATCTTCGACATGCTTTCCCCATGCTCCGTCTGCGTTTGCCATTCACCTTCTTCCCCGTCCTCGCCGGCCTGGCGCTGGGGGCCGAACCCGCTGCGCCGGCCGTGGTTCCTCCTGCCGAACTGAAGCTTTCAGCCCAGGCAGCGCCTGGCGGGACGGCCGCCCGCGCCCTGACCAATTTCCCTGATGGCAGTGCGCTGATTGCCTACCGCGGCCGTACCGTGGATGGCGCCCGGGACATTCAGATTGCCGACTGGCGGGACGGCCACTGGTCCGAGCCCCGTCTGCTCGCGCCCGATCATTGGATCACCGACCAACCGCCAGCGGCTCCCCCCGCCCTGGACTCGCGCGACGGCCAGGCTGCCGCCGCCTGGTTCACCGCGGCCGACAACGATCCGCGCATTGAGGTTTCCACGTCGCCAGATGCTGGCGGCGTCTGGCTCATTCCGCAGCGGATTAGCGAAGGCACACCGGATGCGGCCGTGAGCATCGTGTTGCTGCGCGACGGCAGCCAGGTCATCTGCTGGAAAGAATCGCAAAAGCTGCTGCTGCGCCGGGTCTCGCCCCAGGGCGACATCGGTCCTGCCTCCCCGGTGGCGGAAAGCCGGGCGGCGCTGGATGCATTGCAGCTCACCGTCCTGGCCGACCATGATGACACCGCGCCGGTCCGGCTCGCGCTCACCTATGCGGCCGCAGGCGAAGCTTACACCGCTGCCGTCACCCTGCCGTCGCTCAAGGAGCTGACCGCCAAGGACAGTGCCTGCTCCTGCGGTCGTGCCTCCGCCCAGCTGCAACGGGGTGTGCCGTTGCACGGAACGGTGGTGTCACTGGATCTGGCCGCCGGCTCGCTCGTCGTACAACACGACCATATTGCCGGAGTGATGCCGGCCATGTCCATGACGCTCAAGGCGGACGCCGCCACCCTCCGGGGACTCAGGGCCGGACAGGAGTTTCTCGGCCGCATGGATACCCGTGATGCCGAGTGGTGGCTCTTCGATGTCACCCTGCTCGGCGAACCGGCCAAGGGGAAAAAATAGTCGTCCAACCGAAATGCAGTGTAACCTATTAGGTTACACTTTCTCTCTCTCACCCGGCCTGCCCCCCATGGGCGCAGTGTCACTTATTAAGTGACACTTTTGGCGCAGGCAATTTGCGCCGGTTTTGCCGCGGGTCGTCCGGGAGCGGGGGGGACGCGACCGCGGGGCGCGCGTCATTTGGCCGGTTTTCAACCAGGCCCGCAGGGCCCGAAATTCATTTCGCCGCCGCCGCCATGACGAGCTCCAGAAAGCTCCGCGCCTCCAGCGACGCACCGCCAATGAGGCCGCCGTCGATGTCCGGCTGCGCGAGCAGTTCGGGGGCATTGGCCGGTTTCATCGAGCCGCCGTACAGGATGCGGATTTTTTGGGCAAGGGCCTCGCCAAACAGCTTGGTCAGCAGGCTGCGGATAAACGAGTGGACTTCCTGCGCCTGTTCCGTCGTGGCGACCTTGCCGGTGCCGATCGCCCAGACCGGCTCATAGGCGACGATGACCTCTGCCGCCTGTTCGCGACCCACGCCGGACAGCCCGCGTTCCACCTGGGTCTGCACCACCTTGAGCGTCGCGCCGGCTTCCCGTTCGGCGAGTGTCTCCCCGACGCAGAAGATGGGCCGCAGCTGGTTCTTGAGCGCGGCGATCACCTTCAGGTTGATGAAGGCGTCGGTCTCGGCAAAATGGGTGCGGCGCTCGCTGTGGCCGAGAATGACATAGCCGGCGAACAGCGCGCGGAGCATCTCGGCGGAGATCTCACCGGTGTAGGCGCC
>CAIXIZ010000082.1 GCA_903919625.1 uncultured Verrucomicrobiota bacterium | reverse complement strand
GCCCTCGAGGGTCCGCTGGCGCCCATTGGCTGCGTCTCGCAGACGGCCTACGAAAAATGCACCTGCCCCGACGAGGAACACTGCGGGCTGCGGATGCTCATGCTCGACGTGCGCAACGCCATTGCCGGCATCCTCGACCGTTACAGCCTGGCCGATGTCGTCGAGGTGACTTTGCGCAAGCTGCGCCGCGACCAGCTGCCGCTGCCGTTCGCCGCCCCGGCCCAGGTTGCCATTGTCCGCCGCCGTTCCCGCCCGGCCCATCCGCGGCTCGATCCCGTCGAGGGCCTGCTCTCCAACCTGATGCCCGACTACACGATCTGATTTCATCATTTTCGTTCCGTTTCCGCCGTGAGCTCCGCCGCCCCCACCACCGATCTCCCTCTGCCATGAAATTTATCCGTCTGTTCTTCGCCGTCTTCGCGCTGGCCGGCACCGCCCATGCCGCCGGCAAAATCACGCTGCGCGTCGGCTATTTCCCCAACATCACGCATGCGCAGGGCATTGTGGGCAGCCACACCACGCGCGAGAAACACGGCTGGTTTGAGGAACGCCTCGGGCCGGATGTGACCCTTCAGTGGTTTTCGTACAACGCCGGACCCAGCGCGATGGAGGCGGTGCTCTCCGGCTCGATTGATCTCACCTATGTCGGTCCGAACCCGGCGCTCAACGCCTACATCCGCTCGCAGGGCGAGGAAATCCGGGTGCTCGCCGGCGCCGCCGAGGGCGGCGCCGCGCTGGTCGTGCGGAGCGACGCCGGCCTCGCGACGCCGGCCGATTTTCGCGGCAAAAGGCTCGCGACCCCGCAGCTGGGCAACACGCAGGATGTCGCCGCCCGCGTGTGGCTCGCCGCACAGGGCTTCAAGGTCACGCAGACCGGCGGCGACGTGTTTGTCCTGCCCACGCAGAACGCCGACCAGCTTCCGCTGTTCCAGACCGGCCGGCTCGACGCCGCGTGGACGGTCGAGCCGTGGGTCTCGCGGCTGGAGCAGGAGGCGAAGGGCAGGGTTTTCCTTGAGCAGAAGGATGCCATCACGACGGTTCTCGTCAGCAGCGTGAAACTCCTGAAGACCCAGCCCGGGCTGGTGAAAAAATTCGTCGCCGCCCACGTCGAGCTGACCGCATGGCTCAACTCCCACGGCGACGAGGCCCGCGCGCTCGTCCGCGCCGGCCTGGGCGCCGAGACCAAGCATGAGATGCCCGAGGCCATCGTCGCCAGCGGGTGGGCGCGGCTCAAGTTCACCGACCAGGCCAGCCCGGCGGCGTTTGCGAAACTTGTTGCCGAGGCGCAAAGCGTTGGTTTTCTGCGCGATGCCATTCCCCTCGACCGGCTCTTTTCCCAGAAGCCCTGATGACCTTGTTGCAAGAACTCGCCCCCGCGCCCAGCGCCAAGCTGGTGGTGGACAACGTTTCCAAGACGTTCCGCCCCGACGGGCGCGGGCGCGTCCACGCGCTGGAAGGCGCGACGTTGCGCGTGGATGAGGGCGAGTTTGTGTGCCTGGTCGGCCCGAGCGGTTGCGGCAAATCCACCCTGCTCAACCTCATCGCGGGACTGGAGGCGCCGGACAGCGGCACGATCTCGTCCGACGGCGAGCCAATCCGGGCGCCCGGGCGCGACCGCATGAAGATGTTTCAGGAGTCGGCGCTGTTTCCCTGGCTCGATGCGCTGGGCAACGTGATGTTCAGCCTCCGGCTGAAGCCCGGGCGGACCGATGCCGAGCGCCGCGAGGTCGCGCACTATTATCTCAAGCTCGTGGGGCTGGAAAACTTTGAACGCGCCAGCGTGCACGAGCTCTCGGGCGGCATGAAGCAGCGCGTCGCGCTCGCCCGCGCGCTCGCGCCCAACCCGCGCGTGCTGCTCATGGACGAGCCGTTCGCGGCCCTGGACGCGCTCACGCGCGAGCAGCTCTACGGCGATCTCCAGCGCATCTGGGCCGAGCGGAAAAAGACCATCGTGTTTGTCACCCACAACGTCCGTGAGGCGTGCTGTCTCGGCAACCGCGTCATCCTGTTCTCCAAGAATCCCGGGCGCATCCGCGAGGAGTTCCGCATCGATCTGCCGCGCCCGCGCGACATCAACAG
>CAIXIZ010000081.1 GCA_903919625.1 uncultured Verrucomicrobiota bacterium | reverse complement strand
CTGGCCCCCGAGCGGGCGAACTACACCCGGTTTTACCTGCTGCTGAACTTGCGCCGGTTGCATCGGGACGAGGCGCCGGCGGGGCTGGTGGAGGCGGTGCATGGCTGGCCTGCCGGCTGGACCAAGACGGTCGGCCGCTTTCTCATCGGCGAGCTGGTGGAAAAAGATTTTGTGGCCGAGGCGGAGAAAAACGATGAGCAGCGCCAGCAATGCGAGGCGTATTACTACGCCGGCATGGTGCGGCTCCTGGCCGGCAAACCGGCCGATGCCCGGGAGCTGTTTTTGAAGTGTGCCGACCCCGGCATGAAAAACTATGTGGAATCCGACCTCGCCCTGATGGAACTGGCGCGGATGCCGACGAAGTGAGGACGGCTTGATTCAGGGTGTGACATAGTCGCCTTCGGCCGGCGGAACGGCGGCGTCAAGGATTCGCACCTGGCCAAATTCGCCGTTCTGGATGGGGGTCAGTTTCAACTGGGTGATGTGGCGGCTGATCCCGTCGTAGGCTTCCCTGACGGCATTGAGGTCGTCGAGCGCCGTCTCAAAACAAGCGATGCTTTTAGTAAAGATCCTCGGGGCAAGCCCCGAGGCATTGCAGACAAAGCCCTCCGATCCGGGCGTCGTCAAGCGACGCTCCTACCCCACCCAAGCCGAAGCCAGCTTCGGGGAATCAGACCCAATGGGATTGAACAGGCCCTCGCGGCGCCTAGTTGCTGAGCAAGACCATCGGCCCCTCGGCCTTGGGCACGCCGCCTTTGCGTTCGCGGCTGACGGCGAATTTGGCGGCGGTCCGCACTGGCTGGCGGGGTTTGAAGATAAAATGTTTTCCTCCGCTGGTGGGTTCAACCTGAAATACCCCGGCGTCAACGGGGTTCGCATATTGCGGATCCACCACCCAAAGCTGGTAGTCCTGGTCGGTGGCGAGGGCCGGGAGGCTGGAGACATCGAGGACACCTTCCTGGGTGGCAGGATTCCAGACCGCGATGGCCTGGGCCGCAGGGGAGTTGCTGAGCAGGGAGGCGAGAGCGGCAATCTTGAGCTGGGCAACATCGGTCGTTTGCTGCGCGATCCGGAGCTGGTCGAGCTGGGCGCGGGAGAGGATGCGCTCCGCTTCCAGCAAATTTTTCAGGCTGGCAGACGTCTCCTGGGCGAGAGCCTGGCGCTCAAGCAGCCGCTGCCGTTCGTCGCTCAAGGCAGAATTATCCCTGACCAGGAGGCTGACCGCGAGAGCGAGGCAGGCGGCGACCGACCAGCCGAGCCAGGCCGGGAGCAAAAAAACCGGCGCCTGGTCCGGCAATGCCGGCGCGGCGGAAGTGACGGAGGCAAGCACGCGGGCACGCACGGCGGGGGGGGGCGGGCCTGCGGCAGCGAGTTGGGCGAGACCGGCGGCCGTCTCACGCAACCCGTCGGTCAGGTGCTGCAGTTCCGGATCGCGGGCCAGCGCAGTCTCGAATGCAACCTGTTCGTGCCCCCCGAGCAGGCCGAGGACGTAAAGTGCGGCGAGTTCCTCTGTTTGTTCGTCGATCATGGGCGGTGGGCGAGCGTATCGCGCAGTCGGAGGAGGCCGCGGCGGATGCGGGCCTTCACGGTGCCCAGCGGAGCGGCCAGCCGGGCGGAGATTTCCTGCTGGGTAAAACCGCCGAAGAACGCGAGCTCAAGCGCTTCGCGTTGCTCGGCGGGAAGCAGGGCCACCGCCGCCCGGACTGCGGCCGAAGATTCCTTCCGCGCAAGGTTGCAGGCCAAATCATGGGTGGGGTTGGAAGGGTTATCCGCATAGCCGAGGTCGGCTGGTGCGGCCGAATCGAGCAAGTCAGCACGGCGTCGGCGGGATCGCACCCGGTCAATGGCCCGGTTGCGGGCGAGGGTGACGAGCCAGGCCGTGGCGGAGCCCCGGGTGGCGTCAAAATAGCGCGATTTTTGCCAGATGGCCACAAAGGTGTCGTGGAGCACATCTTCGGCCTCGGCGGCGTCGCGCAGCACCCGCAGGGCCACGGCATGAAGCAGGCCGGCAAAACGGTCATACAGTCTCGCGAAGGCTTCACGGTTGCCCGTGGCGGCGAGCTGCAGGAGGCGGGCGGCGTCTTCGGCCGAAGGATCCGGGGGACTCATGCGGCGGATGTCTTGCCGATGCAGCATATCGCGGCCTGCGGGTGCCGGCCGGCCGGCCGGCGCAGCG
>CAIXIZ010000080.1 GCA_903919625.1 uncultured Verrucomicrobiota bacterium | reverse complement strand
GCCATCAGGGCGCGGCGTTCTCCAACTCGGTGCGAATGGCCGCGGCGACCTCTCCGGGCAGGCCGACGCGCTCCAGTTCGTCACCCCACCGGAGTTGGTTCAGATAATTGTCCCCCTGGGCCAGTCCCAGACGCTGGGCCTCGGCGTCAATCCGGTCGGCAAAGCGGTGCGGCAGGTCCAGTTTAACCTCATCAAAATCGTCCCAGGCCTTCACCTGTGAGGGGATGTCCTGCCAATAGAGAATTTGGTATTTGGCCTTGGAGCCCGGCGCCCGCTGCACGGCGGCGGTGGTGGTCTGGGCGGCGGGCGCAGTAACACCCCGGCGGGCGACCGCCTTGGGCTGCGGGCCTTTGCCCACGAACCAGAGGAACAGATCCACTGCGCTGGACGCGTCGGACCCATAGCCGTCGGCTCCGATCTCGTCGGCAAACATCTGGGAAATGGGTGCGCCGCCAATGGCCATCTTGATGTGATCACGGCCGGGCTTGTCGAAACCATCGATGACGACTTTCATGTAGGTCATCGTCGTGGTGAGCAGCGCGCTCATGCCGATGATGTCGGGTTTGAAATCCACGGTGGCGGCCTCGAATTTCTCGATGCTCTGATCCACGCCGATGTCCTTGACCTGAAAGCCCGCGCCTTCGGCCATCATGCAGACGAGGTTTTTGCCGATGTCGTGCAGGTCACCGCGCACGGTGCCCATGAGCAGGCGGCCGGCCGAGGTGTCGACCGCCCCTTTGGCGGACAGCAGGGGCTTGAGCACCGCCATGCCGGCCTTCATGGCCCGGGCCGAGATGAGCACCTCGGGGACATAGAGGATGTTGTGCTTAAAATCCTCCCCGACGACACTCATCCCGGCGATGAGGCCGTCGGAAAGAATTTCCTGGGCGGTTTTGCCTTCCGCGAGGGCGGCGATGGTCAGCTGCTCGACCTCCTTGGCTTTGCCCTCGTAGATGCATTGGTTCATTAAGGCGTAATCAGGCATGGTGGGAAACGGTCAGGGTTATTTTTTGGCGGAACGCTTGGCGTTGTACTCGGCGAGCGCGGCCTGCATCGCCAGGATGTTGGCGCGGGGCATGCCGGGGCTGGTGCCGCCACCGACGGAGAGGATGATGCCTTCGCCGCCGCTCTTCTCGAGCACGTCGAGCGTGGCGGCGCGGACTTCCTCGGGTGTGCCGCGCACGCCGACCTCGAGGGGGTTCACATTGCCCATGAGGCACATGCGGTTGCCGATGCGGGCCTTGACCTCGGCGATGTCCGTCTGCTTGCCCCAGTTGAGCACGTTGAAACCGACGTCGGGCAGGTAATCGAGGCACGCGTTCACCTCGGCGTCATTGTGATAAATCTTCACCCAGTCCTTCGGGAAGGCGTCGCAGATGCGCTTGAGATAGGGATGGCAGAACTCCTGATAATGCTCCTCGTTCACGAAGCCGACAATGTCGTCGAGAATGAAGATGCCCTCGACGTCGCGGCCGATGGCCTTGGCCTGCGCCTTGAGCCAGTCGATGATGAGGCGCGTGCAAAGATCGAGGAGCTTGTGCGCCCATTCCGGCTTCTCCACCAGGTCGATCATGAAGTCGGTCGTGCTGCGGACAAAGCCGGCGGTGCACATCGGCCCGCGCGAGGTGACGATGGGCATGATTTCGCCCGTGTCGAAGACCCGCTGCTTCTGCATGCGGATGCGGTGCAGGGTCATCGCCATGAAGGCATCATTCTCCACTTCATACTCGGGGAAGAGCTCGATGTCCTCAATGTGGAACAGCGTGTGGTATTCGCTCGGGGTGTTGTCCATCCAGAATTTGATCTTCGAGCCCAGCGCGGAGGGCTCCGCCGCCATGCCGTATTCCATCCACCAGCCGGGGATGAACGTGATGTCGGGAAAGTCACGGTGCACCTTGAGATGCGCCTGGAACCAGACCTCGGGATCGAGGAAAAAATCCATGTGTTTGACGCCGACATAGCCAGGGATCCACGGGCTGTCCACGATCATGGCCATCGGAATCTGGTCGAGTTTCTCAAGGCGCGCGGCCTTCTTAAAAATTTCCCATTGGGCGGGTTTCATAGGCGGGTATCCGTTTTGGAGTTTAGGGTTGGAGTTGAAGTAAATTTAGATGGGCGGCCGGCCAGGGATTACGGCGCAATGTGAATTTCCGTGTCCGTGACCTGGAGCTGCACGCCGGCGGCCTTGGCGGCCTCCTGCAGGGCGGCGTGGAGCATGACGACGGGATCGGGACCGACCTCGAGGCGACGCATGAGCCCGGAGCCGGTCTTGGCGCCGACCTTGAGGGTGAGTTTAAG
>CAIXIZ010000079.1 GCA_903919625.1 uncultured Verrucomicrobiota bacterium | reverse complement strand
GGCAAAGGTGGTGGCGACCAGGTGCTGGCACAGGCCGTCGTGCAGATCCTGCCCGATGAGGGTGCGCTCGCGCTCGCTGCTGAACAGCAGCTCCCGCTGCAGCTCCTCGCGCACCAGCATCGACTGCTCCAGCGCCAGCGTGCGCAGCTTGACGCGATGCTCCAGTTCACGGTGCAGCAGGACAAAGGCCTGGACAATCCCGGCCACCACAAAATAAAGCGCAAAGGTAAGCGGAAGATTCCAGTAGACCAGCGGAGTTTTGGTGAATTCCGCGTGTTCCATCAGCCCGACGGCATACAACCCCGACACGCAGCCCGCGCAGGTGAGCACCCCGGCCCACCAGCCGAGCCAGACAATGGACAATATCACCGGGATGTCGTAGAAAACCCGGATCGAAAGATGCGGCCCGGTGGCCAGATCCGACAGCGCAACCAGCCCGATCAGGCTCAGGATGATGAACACCGACAGCGGCTGGCTCCAGGCTGGCCGGCGGACAATAAAATCCAGGCGGAGGGCGGCAGCGGTGGGGCCGTCAAGCGCAACCGGCAAGTCGGCTTTCCTGTCCGGGCGGAGGTTAAGTTGCACCATAGGGCGCGCAGGATGGCCGGGAGAACCTGGTTTGCAATATCCTTTGGCGGGAGATTAGAGCCGCGTCATCGCCACGAGTTCACGATAGCGGCGGTCGATGGTGGCGCGACCGGCGCCGCTCAGGCGGTTCACGCTGAAGCTTTCAACGGTCAGGCTCGAGACGGCGGTGGCATACGCCACGGCTTTTTTGAGCGCGGTGAAATCGGTGCGGTTGGCGGCGGCCAGGCTGCCGATGAGCGCCCCCGCGTAGCTGTCGCCGGCGCCGGTGGGATCGACAAATTTGGTGACGGGATAGGCCGACATCGCGAAATAGCCGCCGGGGTGAAACAACAGCGAGCCATGGGCGCCCTTTTTGATGACCACGATGCGCGGCCCCATTTTGCGCAAGTGGCGGCCGGCCAGCACGAGGTTGCGTTCGCCGGTGAGCAGCAGCGACTCGTCCTCGTTGATGACAAACAGGTCAATGCGCTTGAGCAGACGCAGCAGGTCGGCCTTGGTCGTGTGGATCCAGAGGTCAAAGGTGTCGGCGAGGACAAACGGCCGGTTGGCACCCTGCGGCAGCTGGTCGAGCACATGGTGCTGCAACGCGGGCTGGATCGCGCCCAGCATGACAAACGGCGAATCGCGGTAGGCGGCGGGCAGGGTGGGGTAAAATTTCTCGAACACATTGAGCTGAATCTCGAGCGTGTCGCGGCCCGCAAAGTGCTCCCGGTATTTTCCCGACCACGCAAAAGTTTTCCCCTGCGGTTCAATTTGCAACCCGGTCAGGTCGAGGCCATGCTTTTTATAGCGCCGCAGGAACGCCGCCGGAAAATCCCCGCCCACGACGCCCACGAGGCGGGTGGGGGCGAAATAGCTTGAAGCGATGGCAGCGTAGCTGGCCGCGCCACCGAGAAGATTCCCGGCCTCGGCAAACGGCGTGGCCACGCGGTCAATGCCGATGGAACCGATGACGAGGGCGGGGGAAGGGGAGGAGGGCATGGGTGGTGGGATGGGCTGACGGCTATTGGTTGACGCTTAGCGAAGGATTTCAAGCCCGGCGGGATCAAGGGGAGGCCATTCCAACGGGGGCGGAAGGGAGTCGGAGGAATACTCCAAGTGGATGACCCGCCGGTGAGCTGGCCTGATGGCAGGTGCGGAGGCATGGAGCAGGAGCGGGCGCATGGCAACCACGCCGCCGGCGCGGATGGCACAGGTGATTTCGCTGGCATCCGCCCAGCCGGCAATCGCATCGCACGGCAGCCGGCCGGCCAAATGCGAGCCGGGCCGGACGCGCAAGGCGCCATTGTCCGCCTCACAGTCATCCAGATGCACCCGGAGCGTGACCATCCGGGCGAGCAGCTCTGCCGGGGGTTGGACGTGCGGCACACCCTCCTTGACCGACCACGGGCCGTAACCGGAAACTTCCTCGCGTTTCCGCACGACGATGGTGAGGTCCTGGTGCCAAGGCACCCTCCAGTTGTGCGCGGGATTCTTGTCAAAGAACACCGCCCGCACAGGCCGGGCTCCGTCGACGCCCATACTCATGAGTAACTGTTGCAACCGGGGGTCTTCGGCCAGAGTCCGGATGGCAGGGAACCGCTGCCAAAGGTTTCTTTGTCCGGCCACATCGGCCGGCAGAAGGTTCCGGTAGGCAACCGCTTCCTCCGGTGTCAGCACATCGGCAAACATGGCCACGCCGTCACGGACAAAATGGTTGGCGGTCGGCGGCAGCACAGGACGATGGGGAGAAGGTTGAAGGGAGCGGAAGGGCCGTTGGCGGGGTGCGTGGAAACGCTCAATGCCGATGCCTGGGTCATCCATTCACCCACAGCAAAGGGCCGCTCCCTCAGCTGCCCACGCCGATGCTGGTCGCGAGGAGCGGCTCGTCATCCACCTCAATGATAATCGAGTAATCGCCGGCCGCCGGAAAGGTAAGGTGGCGGATTTCATTGATCAGGTTGATGCGCTGGAGCGGGCTTTGCGACTGGAACGGGCGTTCGATGAGCTGCTGCGGGCTGCCTGGATCGAGTCCCATGGAGAGCCGCAGCTTGTGCTCCCCGGCGGGCACGTCGCTGAGTGTGAGGAACCAGACCATGTGCGGATGGGTGACGGGAAATTGTCGTGCCCGGATGTTGGAGAACACCCCGAGGATGGTATGTTTGCCGGTGGCGGGATCGAGATGGACCGCATCGCAGGTGAGCCAGGCGAGAACCTGTGGTTTGGACTGCATGAGACCGACAGGGTGCGTGCCGGGCGGAGGGCGGCAAGCGGGGAATTTGCCGTCCGGGGGCAGTGGGCGCCCGCACCGGTTCAGAACATGGACAACGCCTGGGCGCTCTCGATCACCACCCAGGCCCCAAAGATCGCCAGAGCCGTCAACCCGAGGGTGCGGGCCAGGCGCCGCCGCCGCAAGGTGGCTTCGTAACGGTCCGCGCGCCGGGAGGAAAGTCCGCCACGCACCACCATTCTGCGCCAAAATTCCGCGTTGCGGATCCGCTGGCCAGCCCTCCGCGTAGGGCGGGCAGAAAGTGGGCGGAAGCGGTTGAGCAAGTTACGCAGCATGGTTCGAGCGACACCTCTAGGACGGCCTAATGAATTATCAAGTGAATTTACCAATTTCGGCCGTTTCGTCTGTCTCCGACCGCCAGTCGGCTCCAGGGTGTCATTCCTTCAATGTTTGAAGTGCCGGATGCCGGTGAAGACCATGGCCATCCCGCGGGCGTCGGCGGCGGCAATGACCTCGTCGTCGCGCACCGAGCCACCGGGCTGGATCGCGGCAGTCGCGCCTGCGTCGGCGGCGGCGATCAGGCCGTCGGCAAAGGGGAAGAGCGCCTCGCTGGCCACCACTGAGCCGTGGAGATCGAGTCCGGCCTCGCCGGCTTTCCACACGGCGATGCGCGAACTGTCGACGCGCGCCATCTGGCCCGCGCCCACGCCCAGCGTGCGTTCACCCCGGCAATAGACAATTGCATTGGATTTGACGTGCTTGCCCACACGCCAGCCGAACATCATCCCGGCCCATTCTTCCGTCGTAGGCGGGCGCTTGGTCACGACCTTGAACTTCGCCACGTCGCCCAGCGTGCGGTCCCGGTCCTGTACCAGCACCCCGCCGACGACCGAGCGGATTTCCTGGAGGGCGTCCGCCCCCATGCCGTCCGTCGCGACCATGAGCCGGAGATTTTTCTTTTTGGTCAAAACCGCCAGGGCCTCGTCGCTGAAACGCGGGGCAATGATGACCTCGGTGAAAATTTCCGCGATGGCCTTCGCCAGCGCACCGTCGAGGGTGCGGTTGACGACGATGATGCCGCCAAACGGCGCCTGCCGGTCGGTGGCATAGGCCAGCTCCCAGGCCTCTGCCAGGGTGTCGGCCGAGGCCATGCCGCAGGGATTGGTATGTTTGAGGATGGCGACGGTCGGCCGTTCAAATTCCCCGATGAGCCAGGTCGCGGCGGTGATATCCAGGATGTTATTGTAAGACAGCTCCTTGCCCTGAAGCTGTTTGAAGTGCTCATGGAAAGTGCCGTAGAGCGCGGCCTGCTGGTGGGGGTTTTCCCCGTAGCGGAGCGCCTGGGCCTTTTGGTAGTTCAGGGTGAGCGTGCCGGGGAAGCCGCCCAGCGTGGCGAGATCGGGCACGTCGGCCTGCGCTTCGAGATAGCGCGCGATGGCGGTGTCGTAGCTGCCAGTGCGCTGGAAAACCTTCAAGGCAAGCTGCCGCCGCAACGCGCTGAGCGCGGAGGCATCGGGCAGGGCGGCCAGCACGGCGGCATAGTCTGCCGGATCACAAACGACGGTGACACTCGCATGGTTTTTGGCCGCGCTCCGCAGCATGGAAGGGCCGCCGATGTCGATATTTTCAATGGCTTCCTCGAAGTGGACTCCCGGTTTCGCGACGGTCTGTTCGAACGGGTAGAGGTTGACCACCACCAGATCGATGAGCGCGATGCCATGCTCGGCCGCGGCGGCGAGATGGGCGGGCAGGTCGCGACGCGCGAGCAGGCCGCCGTGGATTTTCGGGTGCAGGGTTTTCACGCGACCGTCCATCATTTCAGGAAACCCGGTGTGCTCGCTCACCTCGGTGACGGGCAGGCCGCTGGCGGCGAGGAGTTTGGCCGTGCCGCCGGTCGAGAGGAGCGTGTAGCCATGCTGCCGGACGAGTGCGGAGGCGAATTCGGCGAGGCCGCGTTTGTCGCTGACGGAGAGAAGCGCGAGTTTGCCCATAAGGAGGGCCATAGCGTCGGGCCGCTTTTCGCGGCTTTCAATCCGAATCCGGAACTGACTGGGAACCTTTCCACCTGGCGGAGGTCGCAGGCGGCACG
>CAIXIZ010000078.1 GCA_903919625.1 uncultured Verrucomicrobiota bacterium | reverse complement strand
GGGCGCATTCTCGACATCACCCAAGCCACCCCCAACCTGGTTTACAGCGGCATCTACACCGGGACTTCCACGAGAAGCGTGCCGATCCTGGGGGGAAGTGTGACCCAAACGAGCAGCGGCGGGCTCACGGCCCACGCCGCCACGCTCCAGCCGGGCTACCTCCAGGGCGGCGCCGCCGGCAGCCTGGCCATCACGGCGCCGGCCATGGCGCTGGACGGCACGCTGCTGGGGCAGGCCGTGGCCGGCCCGCTGCAACGGACCGCCCCGCCCACGCCCGCGGCATTGAGCCTGGTTTTTCAAGGGCAGGAGCAGATCGGGCCTGCCACCTTCACGGTGAATTCGCCCACTCCGCCAGCGCTCACTCTCGCGGCCAATTCCAGTCTGCCGGTGGCCGGAGCTTTTGCGCTCGACAGCACTGGCAGTCCGCTGCCGTTGCGTCCGGAGCGGCACAACGCCTTCTCCTTTGATCCTGCGCTCATCAACGCCGATGGATTCGGCCGGGTCACGATTGATGACACCGATGGCAACATCACGCTGCCGGCCGGGGTTGCGCTCAACGGCACGGCCGGTGGTTCGCTGACCTTGCTCGCGGCCAATTTGGACATCGAGGGGCACGTGACGCTGCCCGGGGGAAGCCTGAATTTTACCATTTTTGATTTTTCCCCTTTTTCGCCGCTGCTGCAAACTCCGACCCCCTCGACCCCGCCACCTGATGCCACGCGTGGCCAGTTCACCCTCGGCGCGCTCGCTGAGCTGAACACCGCCGGCCTGGTCGTGGATGACCGGCTCAGTTCACCCACGGCGGAAAGCCTGCCGCTGGTCACCAATGGCGGGGGCATCACGGTCAAAAGCTACAATGCCAAGCTGGAATCCGGCAGCGTGCTGGATGTGTCCGGCGGGGTCACGGTCAGCCCGGCGGGGAAATATTCCTATGGCAATGGCGGTGGCATCAGTGTGAGTGCCGGTCAGGATCCCGGGATCGCATCGATTCTGGGTGGCGAGCTGGCCTTGCATGCGACCCTGCAAGGATTTTCCGGGACCAATGGTGGCGCCCTCGCCCTGCTCGCGCCGTTGGTGCAGGTTGGCGGTACCTTCTCGAATCCCGCCACCTTGTTGCTCGATCCGGATTTTTTTAACCACGGCGGATTTGCCAGCTTTGCGCTACAGGGACTGGGTGTGGCGACGGGGATTGCCGACCAGTTTGTCCCCGCCGTCGTGATTGCCCCCGGTACCACCCTCGCTCCCACCGTGCAAAGCTGGCTCGCCACCACGGACGGCGGGGCGGTGGTGCTGTCGCCCACCTTGCAGCCGGTCGGGGTGCGCTCTCCGGTCCGGCTGGCGTTCACAGCGGTCGGAGTGCGCGACCCTTTCAGCACGGCGGTCCAGCCCGAGGTGAGAGGGGATCTTTTGCTCGGGGCGGGTGGGGTGATACAAACAGATCCCAAGGGCAGCATCGTGTTGTCAGGTGGTACCGTGACGGTGCTGGGCCAGTTAAATGCGCCGGGCGGCACGATCACGCTCAGCGGGGGGAAGGATTCAACCGCGCTTTTTATCGGGAACCAGACCGAGGCACTCGCCACGGTCGTGCTGGGGCCTGACAGCGTGCTCACGGCGGCGGGCACAACGGTGCTCACGCCGGATCCCCGCGGTCTCCGGTCCGGTTCGGTCCTGCCAGGCGGCACCATCAGTGTGACCGGCAACATCGCCGCATCCCGAGGTGCGCTAATGAATGTGTCGGGGGCGAACGGGGTGCTGGATCTGGCCCCGGCTTATGGCGGGGTGACGGCCAATGATGGTTCCACCACCGGCCTGCTTACTGTGCCAACCCCGATTGAAAGCAACGGTGGCGCCCTGGCGCTGACGGGCGGGCAGGCCTTGTTCACCGATGCGACATTGCTGGGCAGTGCCGGTGGGCCGACGGCAAAGGGCGGCAGCCTCGTGATTTCGTCCGGCCGGTTTTATCTGCCGGGCAGCCTGGCCACCCCGTTGGATGTCACCCTCGTCGTGACCCCGGCCGGACCGGTTTTCTCCGCCGGAACGGCGACCATTGGCTTCCCGGTAACCGGTACCACGGGCAGCGCCTTGCCGGCGTTCGGTCATTTTGCCGCAGCGAATTTTAACGGCAGTGGTTTCGATTCGCTCACCCTCAAGGGCACCGTGCAGTTCTCCGGCCCCGTGGTGCTCACGGCCTCCGGCAGTCTGACGGTGGCCAACGGGGGAGTGCTGTATGCCGACTCCGCCGTGAACCTCATCGCACCCTATGTTGCCATCGGCACGGCCTTTCAAGGGCCGGTGTCGCAGGTTCAGTTGGAGCAGCAAACGAGTGCCTTTACGGTGCAAGGGCAGGCCTTTTATTTTCCGCCGAGCTTTGGCCCGGGCAGCCTGACGGTGTCAGCCCAGCTCATCGATGTGGGCAATCTGTCGCTGCAAAACATCGGCAGCACAAATTTTGTTGCCACCCAAGGCGACATCCGCGGCGACGGCACTTTGGATCTTGCCGGATCCGTTACGATGCAGGCGGGACTGGTTTATCCGCCCACGGAGGCGGCCTTCACCGTCGCGGCCTACGATCATTCGGTCGGTGGCACGGTTGTTCCCGGCTCAATCACTATGGTCGCGGCGGGGTCAAGGCCGTTGCCGCTGTCGGCCGGCGGCCAGTTGAACTTTGACGCATCAGTCATCGTTCAGGCCGGTGTGCTGCGCGCGCCACTGGGCACGATCAATCTGGGCGGTGCGGCAGGCGGCGGCACGGACCTGATTTCCAACCAACCGTTTCCCGCGGTTCAGCAGCTCACCTTGGCGCCGGGCAGCGTGACTGCGGTCTCATTGATCGATCCGCTCAACGGCCAGGCCGGGACGATTCCCTACGGCACGAATCTTAACGGCACGGCGTGGATTGACCCGTCGGGCACCGATATCACGGTGGGCGGGGTGCCCGGAAAGTCGATCAACCTTTCCGCGGCAGCCGTCACATTGGAGGTTGGCGCAGTGATCGATCTGCGCGGGGGCGGCGATCTCTACGCTTACCGTTTTGTCGCGGGGACAGGAGGCAGCACCGACATCCTGGCCTCGCCTGCCAGTTTTGCTGTGATTCCGGGCGATGGGACCAATTATGCGCCCTTTGATCCTGGCTATGCCAACCCCTCGCTCGCGGTGGGCGACCGCGTTTTCCTCAATGCGAGTGCCGGATTGCCGGCGGGCGACTATACCTTGCTGCCGGCGCGTTACGCGCTGCTCCCGGGTGCATTTCTCGTCACTCCGCAGTCAGGCGTACCGGCTCCGACGTCCGCCCAGCCCGACAGTTCCAGTCTCGTGGCCGGCTATCGGTTCAACGATCTCAACGCGACGCGCACCGGCAATCCGCTGTTTTCCCAATTTGAAGTCGTACCGGAAGCAGTGGTGCGGACGCGGGCGGAATTCGATGATTCGTCCGCCAACAGCTTCCTGAAACAAAGCGCGGTGGCCAATGGTGCGGCTGTGCCGCGGCTGCCGGTCGATTCGGGCCGGCTGGTGCTGGCGGCAACCCAGGCGATGACGGTGCAGGGCGCGGTTGCGGCGGCGGCCCCGGCCGGCGGACGGGGCGGTTTGGTGGATATCAGCAGCCCGGCCAATATCCTGATTGCCGCACCCGGCACGGTCGGTCCGGCCGGCACGCTGGTGCTCAATGCCACCGAGCTCAGCGCCTTCGGTGCGGAGAGTCTGCTGATTGGCGGCATACGCTCCACCGGTTCGGCCGGCACGGCCGTTTCGGTCAGCACGGGCAATCTCACCGTCAGCAACGCGGGCGCTCCGCTCACCGGCTCGGACGTGATCTTGGTGGCGAATCGCACCCTTGCGCTCGCGTCCGGCGCGGACATTGAGCAATCGGCCGCGCTGCCGGAAGCGGCGGAAACTCTGCTCCTGGGCAACGCGTCGGTCACGGGCAGCGGCAATGGCGTGCTGCTGCGGGTGAGCGGGAACCTTTCTGCTCCCATCCTGCGGTCGGGTGTTTCGGGAGCCACGAGTTCGAGCCTGATCGTGGGGGCAGGCGCCCGGCTGGCTGGTGCCAGCCTGACCCTCGACTCCTCGAATGCGACGGCCTTGGATCCGGCGGCCATATTGGTGGGCAGTGCCGTCGCGCTGAACAGCGGCCAGATTAGTCTTCAACTGGCCAATCCCGGCGCATTGCAGCTGACGACCGGTCTCGTGCTGACCGGCGGCGCTTTGCAGGATTTGCAGGCGTCGGCCCAGGCGCTGGCGTTGCTCAGCTATTCGTCCATCGACATTTACGGCAATGGCCAGGTGGGTGCGGTGGGGGGCAACGGGCAGCCGGTGGTTGCGAGTCTCGCGCTGCATGCGGCGGAAATCCGCGGCTTCAACACCGCTGGCGGTGCCGTGACGTTCAACGCCCGCGACATCCGGCTCGACAACGGGGCCAACGGCACGGCGCCGGGCGCGGTGGCCGCACCCGGCGGAAGCCTGGTCTTCAATGCCAGTACCATCGAGCTGGGTGCCAATCAGCTCAAACTCGACCAATTTGCAGGCGTTACACTCAACGCCACCGGCGGCATCCTCGCCCAGGGCACGGGTGTTTTGGCGACGCAAGGGGCCCTCACCCTTTCCGCGCCGCTTCTCACCGGTGCCACGGGCGCAAACCTGTCGCTGACCGCCGGTGGAGCCTTGGTGGTCGTGGCGCCGGCGATTGGTGCGGTGGCGACCGTCACCGGGGGGCTCGGAGCGCAACTTACCCTCACCGGCACGAGCAT
The DNA here is from genome assembly GCA_903919625.1 of uncultured Verrucomicrobiota bacterium. Classification (GTDB taxonomy): domain Bacteria; phylum Verrucomicrobiota; class Verrucomicrobiia; order Opitutales; family Opitutaceae; genus CAIYUN01. The sequence goes on along the minus strand of CAIXIZ010000078.1, from coordinate 8,202 downwards.
TGCCGACAACGCTGACATCGTGGTGCCGAGCGGATTGCTGACCTTGCATGCTACCAGCGGTGATGTGGTCGTTGGTTCCATCGGTCCAACGCGGCTTGATGCGGGTGGCAAGGCGCAGGGCTTTTTTGACCTGGTCAAGTTCACCGACAGCGGCGCCGTGAGTCTCCTGGCCGAGGTGGGAAGCATTAATCTCGCGGCGGGCGGCATCATCAGCGTTGCCGCGCCGTCTGGCGGAGGCAATGCGGGCAACCTGACCCTGAGCGCGCCCGCGGGCACCTTTACGCTGGCCGGTGCGCTGCTCGGGACGGGCGGCACGGGCGGGCAGGGTGGCACCTTCTCACTGGATGCCGGCAGCCTGCCCGGCGGCAGTATGGCCGGACTGGGCCCGGTGCTCACGGCCGGCGGCTTTTCGCAATCGGTTTCGATTCGGGACCGTAACGACACTTTGGTCACCGTACCAGGCAGCATCCGGACGGGCGCCTATCATCTCTCGACTGACCATGGTTCGATTTTGGTGACGGGAACCATCGACGCCTCCAACGTGGCTGCGACCGATTCGCTCGGCCATGCCACTGCCATCGGTGGGTCAATCAGTCTGGCAGCGGGTGGCAGTGTGACGCTGTCGGCCGGTGCGCAGCTCACGGTGGCGGCGCAGAATTTCAACAATGCCGGCAAGGGCGGCACGGTGCTGATCACGGCTGGCAGCGAAAGCAACGGGGCCATCAATCCGGCCGCGCTGGTGGACGTCCAGACCGGCTCTGGCATCGACCTGTCGGTTGCCGCCAATAACGCGACGAGTCCCCTGCTGGGTGATTTTACCGGCACGCTGCATCTGCGCGCGCCACAGAAAACAAGCAGTGCCGATCTCCAGCTCAACCCAATCAATGGCACTGTCCTCGGCGCCTCCGCCCTGGTCGTGGAGGGCTATAAGCTTTTCGACCTGACCGCCGCGACCGCCACCATCACCAGCACCGTTCAAAACCAGGTGAAGAGCAATGGCACGGCATTCGGCAATGCCACGGCGGCGATTGCCGCCCGTCTGCTGGCCAACAACGCCGCGCTTTCCTCCGTGCTGCAGGTGGAGCCGGGGGCGGAGATCATCAACCGCTCCGGCAACCTCGTGCTTGCGGCCACCTGGAATTTGTCGGCCTTCCGATTCGGACCAAACAACGTGCCCGGAGTGCTGACGCTGCGTGCGGCGGGCAACCTGAATTTTCTTTTCAAGGCCAGCCTGAGCGACGGATTCACCTCGGCGACGTTTGGCTCGCCACTACTGGCCGTCGGGGCCCGTTCGTGGTCCTATCAATTGGTGGCAGGGGCGGATTTCACGGCAGCCGACGTTCTCCGGGTAAAGCCGCTCGCCAGCCTGGCTACCGGCACCGGTTCGTTGCTGCTCGGCACCAACGCCACGGCGCTGCCTGCCGCCACCAGCAACAGCCGGTCTTCGATCATCACCAATTTCTTCCAGGTGATTCGTACCGGGACCGGTGACATCGCCATCGCCGCCGGGCGCGATGTGCAGTTGCTTGATCCGCTCGCGGCCATTTACACGGCCGGCACGCCGGGCGCAGCCTTGGCGAATTTTGACCTGCCCAATCTTAACTACCAATCCACCAGCTTTTTGGGCACCCAGCAGCTGGATGCCCTTACCCCTTATCCGGCACAATATGCCTTGGGGGGAGGCAATGTCAGCATTGTGGCGCAAAATGACATCACGCATCTGGTGCTCAAATCGGGTGTCCTCGTGCCGGATTCGACGAAGGAACTGCCGGACAACTGGCTCTACCGTCGCGGCTATGTGAGTCCTGTGACCGGCCAGTTCGACCAGTCCAATACGGGAGGCGAGATCGAGTCCACTTCGTGGTGGATCGATTACAGCAATTTCTTCGAAGGAGTTGGCGCACTGGGCGGTGGCAACGTCAGCCTGAGCGCCGGACATGACGTAAGCAATGTAGATGCCGTGGTGCCGACCAATGCGCGCCTGCCCAAAGGCAGGCCTAATGCCTCTGCTTTGGTCGAATTGGGTGGCGGTGACCTCGCTGTCCGCGCCAGCCACGACATCAGCGGTGGAGTATATTATGTCGAACGCGGTCAGGGCGTACTCGGCGCGGGTAACAGCATCCATAGTAACAGCACCCGTGCCGCCCTTGCCCAAATCGATTTGAACAGCCTGGCTGCACCCGATCCCATTACCTGGCTGCCGACCACGCTGTTTGCCGGTCAAGCATCCTTTGACGTCTCCAGCCGGGGGGACGTGTTGCTCGGTCCGGTGGCCAACCCCTTTCTTTTGCCCCAGGGCATTAACAACAGTTTTTATGAAAAATCCTATTTTTCGACCTATGCCCCGAACGATGCCGTCAGCGCCACCTCACTGATCGGAATCATCACGCTCAAAGATGCCGCCGACGGAGGGGCGGGTTCATTGCAAAGCTGGTACCAAAACGTGCTGCAGTTTGGCAACACCAAGTCGTTCGCACAATCCCAGCCATGGCTTCGGCTGGCCGAGTCAAAGGTCACGCCGTTCGCCACCGTCTCGGCCCTGATGCCACCAACGCTGAGCGCGACGGCCTATTCCGGAGACATTGACCTGGTGGGCAGTCTGACACTGGTGCCGTCGCCCCTGGGCACCGTTGATTTTGCCGCTGCCGGGTCGGTCAATGGCGTGCAACCCAACGGCCTGAACAACCCTGCGGCAATCGCTGCAACCACGAATCCCTATCAATGGGGTTCGGGCACCATCAACCTTTCCGATGCCGACCCCTCCCGCCTGCCCGGCATCACTACCCCGCACTCGCTGGCCTTTCCCTCGACTGGCAAGAGCGCCACGGGCGGTGTTGCCGGCTCGTGGGGCGTCACCCCGACCCTTGGATTGTTTGACAGCATCAACAGCCTGTTTGCCGAGTCCGGTTCCACGGCCGGCACCTTTGCCGTCATCCAGACCAAGCAAGCCTTGCACTCCGCCGGCCCGCTCCATACCAACGATCCCGACCCGGTGCATCTCTATGCGGCGGGCGGCAATATTTCCGGGGTCACTTTGTTTGCCGGCAAGGCGGCCCGGGTCATCGCAGGGACCGATCTCACCGATTTCGCGCTCTACGTTCAGCATGACCGCGTGGGGGACATCAGCCTGGTTGCCGCCGGGCGCGATATCATTGCCTATGATCCCAATTCACCCTTGCGCACCGCGGCACTGGCCATCGGCAACGCGCTCCTGCCCACGGCAGGCAACGCTCCCGGACCAGGCACCGGCAATCCCACGGCTGGTGACATTCAGGTAGGCGGACCCGGCACGATCGAAGTATTGGCCGGTCGCAATTTTGACCTCGGGGTCGGCAATGGCGTGGGTGATGGCACCGCCATCGGCCTCACCACCATTGGCAACACCCGCAATCCCAATCTGCCCTTTGGGGGGGCGAGCATCATCGCCGCCGCCGGACTGGGCGGCTCCTCCGGGCTTGATGCCAGCCGGCTCGGATTCGCCTCCTTCATTGCGCAATTTTTGAATCCGGCCACCGGCGGCGCCGAGGCCGCACGTTATCTGCCTCTCCTTGGTCCGCTGCTCGGGCTCAACGGCACCGACCCCGTCCAGACCTGGACTGCGTTCAGTGCGCTCCCCGCCGAACAGCAGGATGCTGCTGCTTTGGACATCTTCTACTTCGTGTTGCGCGATGCCGGCCGTGACCACAGCGTCGCGACCAGCGCCGGCTTCGGCAATTACAATGCCGGTTTCGCCGCCATCACCGCGCTCTTCCCGGGTCAGGCATGGTCGGGCGACCTTTCGCTTACTTCGCGGGAGATCAAGACGGCCAACGGTGGCGACATCAGCCTGCTCGCACCGGGCGGCCAGCTGACCGTCGGATTCAACGTCGCGGGCAGCCAGGCCACCGACCAGGGAATACTTACCGAACACGGTGGCAACATCTCCATTTTTACCCGCCACAGCATGATCGTCGGCACCTCGCGCATCTTCACCTTGCGCGGGGGGAATGAGATTCTGTGGTCCTCGGTTGGCAACATCGCCGCCGGCGCCTCCTCCAAGACCGTCCAGTCCGCCCCACCCACGCGGGTGCTGATCGACCCGCAGAGCGCCGATGTGAAAACCGATCTGGCCGGTCTGGCCACGGGCGGCGGGATTGGCGTGCTGGCGACGGTTGCCGGGGTGCCGCCGGGCGACGTGGATTTGACCGCCCCGGCCGGCACCATCGATGCGGGCGACGCAGGCATTCGCTCCTCCGGTCGGATCAATATTGCCGCGGTCCAGGTGCTGAACTCCGGCAACATCCAGGCCAGCGGCACCAGCACCGGCGTGCCGGTCGCGGTGGCGGCGCCCAGCCTTGGCGGGCTGGCGACGGCCGCGGCGGGCACATCGGCCGCGACCACCGGTGCGGCCAATGACCCCGGCCGGACTCCGGGCCGCACCCCGGTCCGGCTCGACAGCCTGCCCTCGCTCATCACCGTCGAGGTGATCGGATATGGCGGCGGCAACGGCGACGATAACTCCGACCCGGCGCCCATCGGCAGCTAAACTCGAGGCGACCACCATGCGGCCAACTTTTCCAGCAAAGCTGCTCCAGCCCATGCTCTGGCTGTTGCTTTTGCTTCCGGCCGGGGTGCTTTGTGCCGCGATGGGTGACGACCTGGAGTTCAATGGAGTGCTGATCGACGACAGCCGGACGCAGGTTTCGCTTTTGGATTTGCAAACGGGCGTGGCCCGCTGGGTGCCGGTGGGGGGCTCATTTGCCGGGTATACCGTAACGGCTTACAACCCGGCAAAGGAAACGATTGCGCTCAGCCGCATTGGGTTGGCCATTGGGCTAAACCTCCGCCTGAAAAACGCCATAATCCTTGTGGTCCCGCCACCCACCCCTTGGCCACAACCGTCCAATCCACAGCGTGCGGCCGTGGCGGAGAACTTGCGGCTGCTGGCAGCCGCCGCGCAGCAATATTTGGCCGACACCGGAGCGGACAGCGTGTCCACGGAAGACTTGGTTGGGCCGGGGAAAATCATCCCCGAGCTGACTCCTGCCGCCGGGGAAAGCTATCAGGGCATGGTGCTCACCAATGACCTATCCAACCTCCACATTACGACCGCGGATGGCACGACGGTTTCGTCCGACGGCACTGGCCTCGCGCCCGATGGTTCGCAAATCTTGGCTGATGGCGGCCGGGTCACGACAGATGGCACCCACCTTGCCCCCGATGGTGCGGTGATTGGCCGCAGCACCCCAGGCACATCCGGGCCGTTCATTCCACCCAATGCCAGTTCCCAACTTGCCGCCGCACTCAGCTCGGTCGGCTGGAAATTCCGTCCCGTAACCACCGGCACACCCTGAGCCAGCAAATCGGCCGGGGCACGGGATATCCTACGGGCAGGGCGACAGAACTATTCGGGCGGCGCCGGCAGATTTGGCGGGGGAAACGGCGGACCGGAGTCGGAGGGCTCAGCATTGCCGGAAGGTGGCAGAGTGGCTCGGGCAAGCGCGCGCAGCCGTCGGACGGACACGCGGAGCCGCAGCCCGCTGCGCAACAGTCCGCGGTTGGCGGGATGATGGCGGAATTCCTCCGCGTCCATGGTGAAGTCACTCAGCACACGCAACCGGCCAGCCGCCTGCACCAGGTCGAGGTCGGCGGCAAAATAATCGCCATCAAACAACTGGATAAGCGCGGTGAACGGACGCGCGTGCGGATAAAGCGCCCGGCGGAAAATGGTCCTCAAGTAGGCCTCCGGTGGGATCCCGTGTCGCGCGCAATACATCTCGGCAAAAGTGGTGTTGCGCATGCGGAATGTCTTGGGGGTGACGTCCGTGCCGGGACAATATTTTTGTGCGCTACCCGCTGGCAACAGCGGAAAATTAACCGGGCTGACACATGACTGCCGCCGCCCCGTCACACCCGGGACAGGTTGCCCCAATCACGGGTTGGCGGCTCTGCCGGCGGTCATTTCCGTCCATGGGGGCTCATCGGTCACCGGTTCCAGTTCTTCCGCCGCCGGCAGCGGGTGCTCACGGACAAAGTCGGTAAAATAAACCAGTTCAAAACGACCGTCGTAGTGCTCGACGATGGCGGTGAGCGATTCGACCCAGTCACCGCTGTTGAGGTAGTGAATGCCGTCGACCTGCTGGTCGGCCGGGGTATGGATGTGGCCGCAAATGACCCCGGCACAGCCGCGCTCACGGGCCAGGCGGGCGATATGGCCCTCAAACTTTGACACATGGTTCACGGCGCTCTTCACCCGGCCTTTGATCGCCTTGCTCAAGGACCAATATTCCCGGCCCCGCCAGGCCCGCCACGCGTTATAGGCCCGGTTAAGGGTGAGGAGCATCTGATAGCCCCAGTCGCCGAGATGCGCGAGAAACACAAAGTTGCGGGTGACGGTGTCGAACACATCACCATGCAGCACCAAGTATCGCCCTTGCGGGCTTTCGTGGATGTGTTCCTCGACAATGGCGAGATTTTCAAACGCCAGCGGCAGAAATTTGGCGAGGATATCGTCATGGTTGCCGCGCAGGTAGACGACTTGGGTCCCGCGTTTTTCCATCGTCTTGAGGACGAGGCGGACGAAGCGCGTGTGGGCATTGGTCCAGCGGCCCCGGCGAACCAGCTGCCAGCCGTCGATGATGTCACCGTTGAGGATGAGCTTTTCGCAACGCGTATGCCGGAGAAAGTGCGCAGCTTCACGGGCTTTGCTGTCCGGCGTACCCAGATGCACATCGGAGAGGATGACCGTCCGGACGTGAAGTTTGCTCATAAGGAGGTGGGGGCGGGGGGAAGGGCCGTTGCACGCCCGATTGGGTCGGCAGACGACACGGTGGCGAGAATTTGCCGGGCAATGTCCCGGGCGGCGTGCGGGCGGGAGAGCGGGGTGAGCGCCGCCCGCCATTCCTGCCAAATCCGCCCGTCGTCGGCAAACGCCCGGCGGCACGCCGTGAGGATGGCCTCTGGAGTTTCGGCGAGCACCCCGGCGCCATGGCGCCGGAGCAGTTCGTAGTTGCCCTCCTCCTGGCCCGGGACGATCTGGTTGACGATCATCGGACAGCGCGCGGCAATGGCCTCCTGTGTGGTTGCGCCCCCCGCCTTGCTGATGACCAGATGGTGGGTCAGCAACAGCTCCGGAATCTGATCCGTCCAACCGAGAATATGCACGGGAGCGGTGCGGGTGGAGGCCAGTTGCCTGATCCGGCGGCGCAGGCGTTCATCGCGGCCGACTGCAACCGTGATCTCCCAATCCGTTGCGGCCAGCAGCGGCCCGATGGTGGCCACGGCATCCCGGGTGACGGAGTTGATCATGCAGAGCACCCGCGGCCGTCCGGTGGAGAGGTCGGGCGGCACCAATTGAGGGTGGCGGGCGATAAACGCCGGGGTGGGAAAGCCGAGGGCGTGGACGTGCTGGGGCGCGATCCCGGCCTGCAACAGCACGGCGGCCGAGTCTGGGTTGGGCACAAACCACCCGTTACACGGTGCGCGCCACCAGATGGAGTTGATGCTGATGGAGTCAGTGACAATGTTGTAATGTGGCGCTGCCAGCCGGCCAGTGCGCGCCAGCTCCGCCAGCATGAAGGCATACACCGGATACGCGCTGCACACGGCGACCGGCCGCTGGTGCGCGATCAGCGTGGCCAGCCGTTCGGTCTCGGCCCGCAGCAAACGCAGGTTGCGAGCAGGAAACTGCGAGCGGTCAAGCCAGCCATAGACCGACTGCCAAAGTCGCGGGGCCCGGTTGATGAGGGCGAGGTAACTGCGGCGTGAGACGGCGTTTAGCCGGGGTGAGGCGAGGGCAAAAATGTCCGCTACCTGGGCCGCGCCTGGTGCGAGGGCGGCGTCGAACGCGGCGGCGAGGTTGCGCGCCGCGGCATTATGACCCTCACCGAATCCGGCCGTGAGCACGAGCACCCCCCCGCCCGGTCTGGACTGGCCGTTTTCTGTTGCCTGCGGTGCACCGGCTTCCTCCCAGGAGGCGGCATCGGAGGAGGAGAGCGAAATCATGGGTGGACGGATGCGGAAGACGACTCTGCGGTGATGGGGGTGGGCGAGGACACCGTTGGGGCAGATCCTGACACCCGTGCCCGGGGGGACTGGGGCGTGTGGCCGGCCACCACGGCGGTGAGATCGGTTTCGAACCGGGCGATGACAATGTCCCACGATTGTGGCTCGACGGTGGCGCGGGCGGTAGGGCCGAGCCGGGCGCGCCAGGTGGCGTCGGTC
>CAIXIZ010000077.1 GCA_903919625.1 uncultured Verrucomicrobiota bacterium | reverse complement strand
TCGCCGATCTCGACACCATCGAGGTCAAGTCCGAGCCCGAGGCGCTGCTCCTCGAGGGCAAGCTCATCAAGCAGTGGCGGCCGCGCTACAACACCGACTTCACCGATGACAAACGTTTCCTGCTGGTGCGACTCGACCCGGCCGAGGAGCTGCCGCGTTTCCGCCTCACGCGGCTGCGGAAAGAGGACCGTTCGCGATACTTCGGACCATTTGCCCACAGCGGGCTGCTGCGGAAAACCCTCGCGCAGATGCGCCGCCAGTTCGGCATCCTGCTCGCCGACGCAACCCCGCAACGGCAGCCCGACGGCACCTGGAAGCTCTACGACGATGTGCGGGAGGAAATCTATGGCGGCGAGCACACCGTCACCCCGGAAACGTACCGCGCCCGCGTGGCGACGGCGTGTGAATTTCTCGAAGGCAAGTCCCGCGAGTGGCTCGCCACCCTCCGGGCAGAAATGTCGGCCGCGGCCGGGCGACAGGCCTTCGAAAAGGCCGCCGAGCTGCGGGATGTGGTCTTCGCGCTGGAGGCAACCCTCCGCCGCACCCGCCGGTTCGAGCGCGGCGACCCCACCCGTCCCACCGCCGACACCGGGGCGCTGCGCGCGCTGCAGGAAGCGCTTGGGCTCCCGGCGCCGCCCCAGACGATGGAGTGTTTCGACATCTCGCACATCAGCGGCACCTTCGTGGTCGCCTCGATGGCACGCTTCTGCAACGGCCGGCCCGACAAGGCGCAATACCGGCGGTTTCAGATCAAAAGTTTCATCGGCAATGACGATTTCCGGGCGATGGAGGAGGTCGTGGGCCGCCGCTACCGCCGGCTCGCGGCAGAACAAAAGCCCTTTCCCGACCTCGTCGTCATTGATGGCGGCCGCGGCCAGATCGGTGCGGCGCTCAAGGCGTTCTTTGCGCTCGAACTCAACCCGCCGCCGCTCATCGGCCTCGCCAAGAAAAAGGAGACCATTGTGTTTCCCGATGCCCGGACACCTCTGAATTTGCCGCTCTCCCATCCCGGCCTGCGCCTGCTCCAGCGCCTGCGCGATGAAGCCCACCGTTTCGCCAACACTTACAACGCCACCCTGCGCACCAAAAAAATTCGGGAAAGCGTGCTCGACGACTTTCCCGGCCTCGGCCCCAAACGCCGCGCGGCCCTGCTCGCGTATTTTGGCAGTCTGGCAAAACTCCGCACGGCCACGGTGGAGGAAATCGCTGCGGCACCCGGCCTTGGCCCCAAACGGGCGGCAGAGCTGCAGGTTTTTCTCTCCGTAAAATAGCGGTAGGGGCGTCGCTTGACGACGCCCGGATCAGAGGGCGACGACCAGCACCGCCCCTTGTTGCTACAATAGTCTGCAATGTCCCGGAGCTTGCTCCGGGGATCTTTTCTCCCGCCTCTCCCGAGGCGGGCCACAAGGTGGCACGGCGAAATCCGCCCGCCCCTGATCCATGACAAATCTCTGACGAAGATTTTACAACTCCATGACAACTCGTCCCGCCAATCCTGCTAACCTTTCGTCTGTCCCGCCATCCCGGCGCCAATTTCCCTGCCCTCCACCCATGAAAACCGTTCACCCTGCGACCGCTCCTGTTTTCCCGGCCAAGCTGCCGGCCTCCGGCTTCTGGCCTCTGACCCTCGGCTGCTTTCTGCTGGCTTCGGCCCTAGCTTCGGCGGCCACGCCTGCCATCTCCTCAACAATTTCCGCCGCCACGGTCTATACTGACCGCGCGGTCGTCACGCGCAACGCCCACCTTGATCTGCCGGCCGGCCCCAGCCAGCTGACTTTTGAGCAGCTGCCGGCCGGGCTCGTTGAGGCTTCGCTCCAGGTCAATGGCCATGGCCCGGCGAACGCCACTATCCTCGATGTGGCCGCCCGGATCGTCCATTCCATTGACACCGCCAACCCGGATGAAAAAAAGATTGAGGACGAGATTGAGGATTTGCGTCAGCGGGACCGCATTCTCGCCGACAAAGTCCAGCTCCTGACCCGCCAGACCGCCTTGCTGGCCCAGATCGAGGCCGCTGCCACCCGTCTGCCCGCCCCACCCCCTCCGGCCAAGGATGGTTCGCCGGCGTCACCACCTCCCACCTTCGAAGAATGGCAGAAGCTCCTCGATTTTTCCGCCGGCCAGACCAAAAACCTGGCCGAGACGCAACGGGGCCTCGATCGCGACCGTGAGCTGCTTGCCGCCAAAATCGACGCCGCCAACTCCCGCCTCAATGATCTGCGCGGGCAGCGCACGGGCGGCAAGGCCACCACCACGGTCACCGTCCGTCTCACCGCCGCGACCGCCGGAGCGCTCGACCTCGCCCTGATGTATGCCGTCCCCAATGCCGGCTGGTCGCCGGTCTATGATGCCCGCCTCCGCACCTCCAGCCACGAGCTCGAGCTGGGATATTTTGGCCTGGTGCATAACGGCACGGGCGAGGACTGGAAAAACATCTCACTCACCCTCTCCACCGCCCGGCCCGCCCTGGGCGGCGGTGTCGCTGAGCCGTCCGCGTGGATTCTCGATGTGGTCCAACCGATGGTCGTACCTGCCGTGTCAGCCGGTGCCCCTGCGATTAACGGACTTCGCGGTGGCCAGGGTGGTCGCGGGGGGCTCACCCAAGCAGGTGCCGGCACCCTGACGCTGACCGG
>CAIXIZ010000076.1 GCA_903919625.1 uncultured Verrucomicrobiota bacterium | reverse complement strand
GCTTGGGCGGGGTGGGCGGGGTCATCACGGGCGGCTGCGGGTTGTCGGTGACGATCATCGTGCCGAACATGAGAAGACCGTGGCCGGGAAAGGTGCAGACATACGGATATTCCCCGAGAGTCGTGGGCGCGGTAAATTTGAGGCTGTAGGACGAGCCGGCGGGCACCACTTTGGAGGAAAACAGCACATCCGGCGTGACGGGAACAAAACTTCTTTCGGCCGCCCCCGCGCCCAGGATAAGCGCGGCCTGCACCACGGCCTGCCGGGCGCCGGGCTTCACGATGACGAAGTTGTGCAGCATCTCATCGTAGTTGCTGAACACCACCTCGACCTCCGTGCCGGGCTTCACCGAGAAGGCGCTCGTGTCAAAGCGCAACCCTGGCAGGGTGCTGATGCGGACCGTCTCCGCGCCGTGGCTGGTGACCGGCAGTGTCGCCAGGATGCCGGCCATCATCAGTGCCAGTGGCGTCCAAAGGCGGGACGACCGTTTCGGACTGGGCACGGGAGAGGATGGGGGCGTAGGGTAGGAGCCGGGGTGCATCGGGCCACTCATGCCGCAAGCCGCACCCGATGGGAAGGAAATATTTGTAAGGATGAACCTGTTTGCCCTTGGTGGAGCGGGGCTTAATCACGGATGCGGACCGGTCGCCGGCCAGACCTCTTTTCGCATCAGGTGCGCGGGGCGCCTGGCCTGCCTTCATTTTTCCAACGCATCCAGGACGATGCCCGGCGTCAGCAACTCGGGCAGCAGTTTCGGCTCCGGCGTGCCGGGAAGATAGATGAGATCAAACGGCACGGCGGCCCGGCCCCATTTGGCCAGTTCGTCCGCAATTTTCGCATCCCGGTTAGTCCAGTCGGCCCGGAGGGTGGCAATTTTCTTCTCCTGAAAGACCCGGCGCACCTCGGCCGAGTCAAAGACCAGTTTGCGGTTGGTCTGGCACGTCGCACACCAGCGCGCGGTGAAATCCACATAGATGATCCGCCCTTCGGCCTGCAATTGCGTCACCCGTTCGGCGCTCCACGGCTCCCAGGTCAGATCGTCTGCGGCGGCGGACTGCGGCCAGCCGAGCCACGCGCCAAACGCGAGCAAGGCGATCCCGCCTGCGATCCCCAACCGGGTGCGCGCGGGTTTGCTCCCCGGCGCAGTAAAACGCCCATAGCACCAGGCGGCCATTGCCACCACGGTGAGGCCGAAGATGGCATTGCGCTGGGCCACTTCGCCGACCTGCCCGACCAGCACCCACACCAGCGCACCGGTGGTCGCATATAATGGAAAGGCCATGAGCTGTTTGAAGGTCTCCATCCAGGCGCCCGGTCGGGGCAGCCATTTCACGGCGCCGGGGAAAACTGACAGTAGCAGATAGGGCGTGCTCAGTCCAAGGGCGATGGTGGTGAACACCAGGAACGACTGGCTTGGTGGCAAGGTGAGCGCCGTGCCGAGGGCGGGCGCGAGCAGCGGGGCGCTGCAAGGCGTCGCCACGACCGTCGCCAGCACTCCGGTGAAAAACGATCCGGAGTAACCCGATTGCGACTGCCACTGGCCACCCACGGCGGTCGCGCCCAGGCCGAACTCAAACACGCCGCTGAGATTCAGCGCAAACACCAGCATGACCGCCGCCAGCATAAAGACGAAGGCGGGGGATTGCAGCTGGAACCCCCAGCCCAGTTGCTCACCGCCCGACCGCAATGCGGCCAGCACGCCCGCCAGTGTCCAAAATGAGAGCAGCACGCCGGCGGTAAAAATGAGCCCGTGACCCATGACCTTGCGGCGGTCGGTCCCGGACTGATGCACGAAACCGAGGATTTTGATGCCGAGCACGGGAAACACGCAGGGCATGAGGTTGAGGATCAGCCCGCCCAAAAAGGCGAATGCCAGGGTGCCGGCGAAACTGCCGGCGGGAGCGCTCGCGACCGTCGCGGCGGCCAGTGTGAGCGGAGCAGCGATGGCCAGGCCGGGCCGGGCCGGGCCGTCAGCCGTCCAGCTGCCTTCGGTCCGCAGCACGCCCGTCAGCTGTTTGAGTCCGGCCGTTGCCGTGGGCGAGAGCGCGAGTTGCAGCACAAATACGCCGGGCGGTTCGACGCGAAATTGCTGCGGCTGATCATAGGCGACCAGATCTTTGTCGCCAAAAAACCATGGCGTGCGCGGTGCCGGCGCGCTGGCCGGACCGGTGAGGCGGAGTGTGATGATTTTGCCAGACTGGGTGGCCTGCGCCTGCCAGCCATCGAGCGGACTTGGCAGGGTGTTCACGGCCTCTCCGACGGCAGAGTTGGCGGGGTCGGGCTTGGGCGCATCGGCGGCGATGGGCAGTATGAGTTGCAGCTTGGCCGAGCCGGGGACGCACTCCTGGTTGCACATCAGCCAGTCGGCGGCGGCCTTGAGCGTGATGCTTTCGCCTGGCTTGAGATCGGACGGCGGAGTGAGCGTGACGGGAAGATAAAGGATACCCTTGTAACCCTGCCCGGTGATGACCCCGTGAACGTCGATGATTTTTTCGGGAGTGGGCCATTGGATTTCACTGGCGGTCCAGCCGGGCGGCAGGTCCCATTTTAAGGTGGTGGCGAGACCGGTGCCCGGGACCATCCAGTAGGTATGCCAGCCGGGCTGGTGCTCCAGCCGCAGCGCGACCGTGAAGGGCCGGCCCGGTTGCACCGATATGTCCGCTGCGACCAGCGAAGCCTGCACCGGCGAGGGCGGGGTGGCCGCCAGAAACGACAACCCGGCACCAGACGCAGCCGTCGCGGGCAACGCGACCAGCAGAGTGAGAAAAAGACGGGCAAAAGTTAACGGCAGACGAAGCATGGAGGGGATTACGTAAGAGGCGACCCTGCCGGTTTTGTTCCGGCTTGGCGAGGGCTAACGTCCGTCCGCCGTTTGCCCCAGGTCTTGGGGGCGGGATCGGACATGGCTGAAATTCGGATTTCGGAATTTGGAATGCGGATTGCCGGAAAAATAATTCAGAAACCAGGAAGCCAGGAGTCAGCGGTGGAATTGGAAATGCTGATTTCGGATTGCGGAATTTGGATTGTTTCTGACCTCTGGCATCTGGCCTCCGGCTTCTGAATTATTTTGGAATTGGTTCAGTTTCTCAGTCTTTCCGCCCGGCGGCGACCGGCACCGTCCCCTGGTTGCGATGCGTGCAACCAGGTGGAACCGGTTGTCTCCAACCGGTTCAGCACGTTGGGGACAACGTGCTCCACCTTGCGAACTATAATGTAGCCGGGTCGCCGACCCCGGATCCGGCCTCAGCGAGGCCGGCTACATCCAAACCAATACAAACTGGACTGCCCGAGCGCCGCTCAGTTTGGCCTCAGGGGCAGGAACTCCTGCGGACCACCTACCGACTTCATTCCGTTTTCCGTGCCGTCAGCCGTCGGATACCGCGGGGTGCGCCGCTGGGTCGGGGCGTGAGGTTCCGGCGCGCGCGGCGGCGGGGTGTTGTGCAGGAGATGATTTACGGTATAAACGACCCAGGGACTGAGCAGTTGGTGCTGCCCGTCCTCGCTCACGATGCCATCCAGGCCAAGGTCATACAGCCGCCAGGCCTCCAGCTTGTCCAGGTGCAGCGTGACGCGCTTATGGTCGGCCGACACGACGGCCGAGGTGATGTCCACCGGATGGTTGTCGTATTTGTCGGAGCCATATTCCTCATGGTAATTGTAGTAATAGGTTTTCATCGCGTAGGACGCGACATTGCCGGCAGTCGCAGGATTTACTGGCCGGGTGAAGTTCAGTTCAAAGCCGTCCTCGGTGATCTTCATGGCGGAGACTTCCAGGGGAACCACTCCCTTCCAGGTGATATGTTGCAGCCCGACCGCGCCCGTCCAGGCGGTGTGGAAGGTCTGGCCCACCCACAGGCCGCCCTGGGCGTCGAAGGCGAGGCGGTTGTTGCCCTGGCGGAGCTTGGGATTGTATGGGTCGTTCAGGAATGGTGACACGGCGCCCTGGGTCTGGCCGTCCACCTCTTCCAGCATCACCCGCATGAGATAGCGCTGGTTCATCTCGCCGAGAAAGGCCTGGCCGTTGAACGGTCCGAACTTGCCGCCCGTGGTGTCCCACATCGGCTGGGTGGCGGAGTTGGACATGTCGCCATAGGGAAAGACGACCGCCGCGCGGGTGCGCAGCTTGTCCAGCTCTTCCACCGGCGTGTCGATGGCCTGGATGCCGCCTTCGAAATCCTTGCGCCAGAGCAGGTCGGGCACATGGCCGTAAAAGTGGTCCTGCTCCACCCGATAGAGCGCGCAGGCACCCACCCAATCACCCTGGTTGTCGACGGAGAAAAGCCGGCCCTGCGGATCAAAGCCGATGCCGTTCGGTTCGCGGAATCCGGCGGCATATGGGATGGTTTTCCCGTCCGGGGTGATTTTCATGATCCAGCCACGATAGGGCACGGGCGAGGTCATCCGGCTCCATGAGCCGTTGGGGTTGAAGAAACCGCGAACCTCGGTGGTCAGCGGCGCCCCTTGGTTGGAGCCGGTGCCCAGGCTGAAAAAAATGTTACCCTCCTTGTCCTTGAGCGGACCGAAGGCAAATTCGGAGTAGTTGCCGGACAGGCCGAAGTGGTCCGAGACGGTCTGAAAGCGGTCGGCATGGCCAGAGCCGGTGCTGTCCACCAGCAGGGTCAGCTCCGGCATCTGCATGACCAGCAGTTCCCGGTTGCTCAGCGGCCATACACCCTCCGGGGTATGGAGACCCTCGGCAAACGTGGACCACTTCTTGGTTTTCACGTCATAAAAGCAAACCCAGCCGGTGTAGAAGGTGACCACGACCCGGCCGTCCGGCATGATGGCCAGGCCGTCGACGGAGGGCCGCCCTTCGGGCAGCTCGATATCCTCGACATCATAGTACTTGAAAAAGTTGCTGGGGGCGGTGTCAAAGGCCACCTGCTGGTTGCCGTTGGCCCGGCCGCCTGCGGCCGAAGCATCAGTGGCGGTCAACAGCGCGAAAGCGGCGGCACCGGCGAAAAACCAGCATGAAACAGACCGGACGGAGGGTCGGGGGGTGAAGACGGCGGGGCGGTTCATGTGATTATTTTTTGGGCAGGGGGAGGGTGATGGTAAACTCTTGGGCCTCGGGGCCGGCAAATTTGTAGAAGGCGGCGCCGTCCTTGGTTCCCCCGGACACGGCGAAACTGCCCCGGGCTTCCGGGGGAACGTAGAACCAGACGGTGGCGGCGCCGGTGGTGCGGAAGCGGCGGACCAGCTTGCCGTCCTTGACCTCGGCGCGTTCCAGCACCCGGACACCGTCCACGATCGTTTCGAATTCGGGGATGCGCTGGGCGTCGATCGTATAGCCTTTGAAATCGATCTGCTTGGGCTCGGAACCGGGAATGATGACCAGCCGGCCGGCCCCGTCCAGGTCCATGCGATATTCCACCTTGAGGCTGGCCTCGGGTGACGTGGCGACGCGGAGCGGGTAGGATGGCTCGCGATAAAAAACCTCTCCCTGGATCGTGGCGAGACCCCGCTCGGCGGCGGGGGGCATCGTCATGTAGCCGCCGGTCCAGGCGTAGCGGAACCGGCCGGCTCCGGCGTCCCAACAATAGGAGACTCCGCCGGGCAGTTGCACCGCGATGGTGGCCGGACCGGCATCAGGCATGAAGGCGCGCATCGTGGTGGCGCGGCCCGGCGAGGAGGAACCCAGGGCGGGCATTGCTCCCGGGCTGCCGGGGGCGGAACCGCTGGTGACCGGCTTGGGCGGGGTGGGCGGG
>CAIXIZ010000075.1 GCA_903919625.1 uncultured Verrucomicrobiota bacterium | reverse complement strand
GTCCCGCCATGTTGGCGGCAAAATGTCCGCTCCCGACCAGCATGACTCTTACGCCGCGCTGCGAGTGCCAAACTTTCGCGACTATCTGGTCGCCAGTTTTCTCGGGGTCATCGGACGACAGGCGGTCACTGCGGCGGCCGCCTGGGAAATCTACCGCTGGACGGGCTCTTCAACTGCGCTCGGGCTGGTCGGACTGGTCAATGTGCTGCCCCTGCTCGTCCTCTCGCTGCCCGCCGGGGCGCTGGCCGACCGGGTGGACCGTCTCCGGATCATCGCGCGCTCGCAATGGGCGCTCGCCGTCCTCTCCGGGGTGCTGGCGCTGCTGTCCATCGGCCATGACCGCATTCCGGACTGGCCGTTGTTGCGCTCGGGCAACGGGCTGGTGCGGGCCATCGCCGGCGTTTTCGAACAGCATGCCGAACCGGGCTCGCTGCATTTCGACCAGCCCGCGTTGCCGTTGATGTATCTGCTGCTGTTCGTGATGGCGAGCGTGCGCATCCTCGCGTGGCCCGCCCGTTCGTCCATCATCCCGCGCCTGCTGCCGCGCGCCACGCTGGGCAATGCCATCACCTGGAACTCCAGCGCGTTTGAGATCGCCACGATCACCGGGCCGGCTGTGGCCGGGTTTGTCGTCGCCGGGCTGGGCTATCCGGCGGTCTATCTGCTCGACGCCGCACTGGGCCTCACCTCCTGCCTGTTGATCCAGCGGGTCAGTCTGCAACCCGCCCCCGCACCCCTGGCGACGGTGCATCACGTCGGCCATGACTGGCTGGTGGGGGCCAGGTTTATCTGGCGCCACAAGGTGATCCTCGGCGCCAACTCGCTCGACCTCTTTGCCACCCTGTTGGGCGGCGCGACGGCGTTGCTGCCGGTGTTTGCGGACAAAATCCTGCATACCGGCCCCATCGGGCTGGGCTGGCTCCAGGCTGCGCCCAGCCTCGGGGCGGTGAGCATGGCAACCTGGCTCGCGCACCGCACGCCGCTGGCACGGCCCGGCCGGACGATGCTCTGGGCCGTGGCGGGATTTGGCGTCACGGTGCTGCTGTTTGGGGTGTCGCACTGGTTCTGGCTGTCGTTCGTCGCCCTGATTTTGGGCGGCGCCTGTGACAACATCAGCGTCGTGGTGCGCCAGTCGCTGATCCAGCTGCTCACGCCCGACGCGATGCGCGGCCGCGTGACGGCGGTGAACCAGATTTTCATCGGCTCGTCGAACGAGGCGGGCGCGTTGCGCGCGGGCCTGATGGGCGCACTCGTCGGGCCGGTCAATGCCGTGCTCATCGGCGGCGCGGGCACGATTGCCGTGGTGCTGTTGGTGGCACGCCGCGTGCCGGCGCTGCGCCGTCTGCCCGCGCTGCACACGCTGCGGCCGGAGTGAAGCCGGTTCAGCCAGGTGGGCGGGGTGACGCCCGATCCGTCCCGGCTCTCCCGAGCCGGGCTACGTTCTCCTCGTAGCCCGCTTCGGCAGAAGCGGGAATCTGCGGCAATGGTTGTCGGGTTATTTTGCGAACCTCCGTAATGAGCCACGGCCTCAGTCCTTGAACACGCTCGTCTGCGCCAGGCGGTAATTGCCTTGCAGCCGTGGATCGCGCGAGGACGCCCCGACGATGATCTGGAAATTGCCGGCCTCCGCCACCCAGCCCGGCTTCGCCGGATCGTAGTAGGCAAAGGCCGCCTGGTTGAGCGGGATGGTGACGGTCTTTTTTTCACCCGGCTTGAGCGCGACTTTGTCGAATCCCTTGAGCTCCTTTTCAGGCCGCTCCAGGGCCGGTTTTTCCTGATGCACATACACCTGTGCGACTTCGCTCCCCTCGCGGGTCCCGGTGTTGGTCACGTCGAATTGCACATTGACCGTCGGGCCGTTGGCCGCGCCGGGCGCGAGACGGAAATTGGCATACTGAAACTTGGTGTATGACAGACCGTAGCCAAACGGGAAGAGCGGCTCGATCTTCTTGGTGTCATACCAGCGGTAGCCGACGAGCAATTTTTCCGAGTAAGTCTCGACGGTGCTTGGCACCAGGGCATTGCCGCCGCCGCCACGGGCACCGCGTCCACCGGGT
This sequence comes from uncultured Verrucomicrobiota bacterium, assembly GCA_903919625.1. Taxonomy (GTDB): domain Bacteria; phylum Verrucomicrobiota; class Verrucomicrobiia; order Opitutales; family Opitutaceae; genus CAIYUN01. Next base: position 17 of record CAIXIZ010000075.1, on the reverse strand, counting down.
GCGCCGCCCGCGCCACG
>CAIXIZ010000074.1 GCA_903919625.1 uncultured Verrucomicrobiota bacterium | reverse complement strand
GAGCGCCGAGGCGTCCGACGGGGTGAACACCAGGCCGCGGTCAAGCCCCCGCACTGCCGGGATGACCGAGGCCAGCGGCTTGCCCATGTGGGTCCGCGACGTGACCGCCGCGAGGGTGACGCGAGGGTGACCGAGCAGCAGTTTGACGAGGAGTTCGCCGGAGTAGCCCGACGCACCGATGATGCCGACTTTCATGGGAGGAGGAAAAAGGAAGTAAGTTTAAGAGGGAAGCCAAGAAGCCGGAAAGATCAGGCGAAATTCGGATTCGCCATCAGACGCCTCAGCGGTGCGGACCAAACAAAAAGCCGCCTCTCCGGCGGAGAAGGCGGCTGGAAAAACAGAAGGCACCCGTGATTTAGCGCTTTGAGAATTGGAAACGCTTGCGGGCGCCGGGCTGGCCGGCCTTCTTACGCTCTTTGGCGCGCGGATCGCGGCGCAGGTGGCCGGCTTTCTTGAGGGCGGCCCGGAGATCGGGCTGCATCTTTTGCAAAGCACGGGCGATGCCCTGGGCGACGGCGCCGGCTTGTCCGGCCACGCCACCGCCGGAAACATTGGCCTCCACATCAAGCTTGTCGCGCAGCTCGACGGTAAGCAGCGGGATGTAGGCCTGCTTGGAAAAGTTCTCGTGGGAGAAATAACTGTCGAAGGTGCGGCCGTTGGCGAGGAGCTTGCCCGTGCCCGCGCGCAGGCGGATGCGGGCGGTCGAGGTTTTGCGGCGGCCGGTGGCGACGAAGATGGCAGGTTGGTCAGCGCTCATGGATGGGATGCAGTTCAGACGGAAACTTTGACGTGGTTCTGCGCCTCGTGGGGGTGGATGGGGCCGGCGAAGACCCGCAGCTTGGTCAGCATCGTCCGGGCGAGCCGGTTCTTGGGCAGCATGCCTTTCACGGCATGCGTGATGACGAACTCCGGGTTGCGTTGCCGCTGGAGCGAAAGCTTGCGGAAGCTCTCGCCGCCGACGAAGCCGGAGAAGAACATGTACTCATTGACGTCCTCCTTCTTGCCGGTGACGGCAACCTTTTCGGCATTGATGATCACGACATAGTCGCCGGTATCAACATGGGGCGTATAAGAAGCCTTATGGCGGCCGCGAATGAGGTTGGCGGCCTTGACCGCGAGACGTCCAAGCACAGCCCCGTCGGCATCGATCAGATGCCACTTGGGCTGCACAGTCTCCTTTTTGGCGAGATACATTTTCATGGGAAAAGGTTCAGAATTTAGGGCTGGCCACCGTCTGTCAATCCCCGTTTTGCGCGAAGTTTGACCTTACGACAAATCCGCAGTTCCCCTCCTTATCAGCAGCTTCCCCAGGCCCAGGTTGCCTGCCTTATGCCATCATGGTCGGTGCCAATTGGATTGCATCGTCCGTCTTAAATGCCGAGCCTGACACCTGCCATGCCGATAATCCGCGTCTCTATTTTCGTCCCCGCCCTCCTGGTGCTCGGTCTCACCGGCTGCCGCGAGGCCAAGATCACCTCCTATCGCGCGCCCAAGGAGACGCTGCCCGTATTGCCGCCAGCCATGACGGCCGATACCGCAGCCGCCACGTCATCTGCCGCCCCGGCCCTGACCGGCACAATGGCGGGAACGGTTGTGCCGGTCGCCAGCGGGGTGGCTGAACTCAAGTGGACGGCACCGGCAACCTGGCAGTCCAAGCCGGCATCCTCCATGCGCAAGGCCACCTATGCCGTCGTCGGCGATAACGGCGAGGCGGGGGACCTTTCCATTGTTGTGCTGTCCGGCGATGGCGGCGGTGAGCTGAGCAATCTCAACCGCTGGCGGGGGCAGCTGCAGTTAAATTCTGAAACCGCGATGGAGGCAGAAGCCGAAGCGGCGCATTTCACCGCCAACGGCCTTAAATTTATTGTGGTCGATTATGCCAACGCCAAGGCCACCCCGCCTTCCCGTTTGCTGGGCGCAATTGTGCCAGCCGGCGACGCCACCTGGTTCTTCAAGCTGACCGGTCCGGTGGCTTTGCTGGAGCGGGAGAAACCCGCGTTTCTTGATTTCCTCAAAACCGTCAAGGCGCCCTGACCGGCCCCACCCTCATGCGCGACATCTGGCAAGCCTTCGTCAAATTCTTTGTCTCCCTGCGGCTGACCGTTGTGCTGCTGGCCCTCGGCATCGTGCTGGTGTTTGTCGCCACCCTCGCGCAAACCCAGCTCGGGGTATGGGGCGTGCACGAGAAATTCTTCCACACTTTCATTGTGCTCTACAATCTCGGGGGCGTATCCATTCCGGTGTTTCCCGGCGGCTACTTTATCGGCGGGCTGCTGTTTATCAACCTGGTGTCCTCCCACCTCTTCCGGTTGCAGCTCACCTGGAAAAAATTCGGCATCCACCTCGCGCATCTCGGGGTGATCCTGCTGCTGGTGGGCGAACTGCTCTCCGGCCTGTGGCAGGAGGAATTCAGCATGCAGATCGACACCGGTGAAACGAAGAACTATGCGGAAAGTTTCCGGAATCACGAGCTGGCATTCATTGACGCCACCGACCCGAAATTCGACGACGTGGTCGCCGTGCCCGAAGCCTTGCTCCGGCCGGGCAATCTCGACACCAACGGTAAGCTGCCTTTTCGGGTTGCCGTCCGCGGCTACTGGCCCAATGCCGATATCTTTGGCCCGAAGCAGCCTCCTGGCCAGATCCCCGGCAGCACCCTCGCCAACAAGGACATTGGCCCCGATGTTTCGCTTACGCCGCTGGTCCCCTCCACCAAAGACGATGAGCGCAATCTTCCTGCCGCCTCGGTTGAACTGGTGGGCCCGGACGGGGGGACGCTTGGCACCTGGCTGCTCTCGGCCATGCTGGCAACGCCGCAGACTTTTGATTATGCCGGCCATACCTGGCGGATGGTCCTCCGGCTCGCCCGCGACTACCAGCCGTTCTCGCTCACCTTGCTCAAGTTCAGCCATGATCTCTATCCCGGCACCGACACCCCCAAGAATTTCTCGAGCGAAGTGCGCTTGAAATCCGACGACGGCGTGGATGATGGCATCAAGCTCATCTATATGAACAACCCGCTGCGCTATCGCGGGCTGACTTTTTATCAGGCCAGCTTTGCCAACAATGATAAAACCACCATCCTGCAGGTTGTCCGCAACCCGAGTTGGAAACTGCCCTATTTCAGCTGTCTGCTGGTCGCGCTGGGTCT
>CAIXIZ010000073.1 GCA_903919625.1 uncultured Verrucomicrobiota bacterium | reverse complement strand
TGTGTCCACTAAATCGAGGCAACCTCATCATTTTGGGTAAGTTTGGGAGTCCAAGAGCCGCATCAAGGCGGATTTGCATAGGTTTGGGAGTGATTTAACGGCCTGCAAGGCGCATGCACGATGATTGCAGCCAGCGTGCAGAGCCGCCGCCAGCCGGCACCCGAAATTGCCCCGGCGCGCTCACGCCGCAACCCCTTTCCTGCCCTGATCCCCGTCAAAAGCGATGCCAACAGCCGGGGCGGGCACCGACCGCAGGTCGGCCGCCGCCAGATGCCCCGGCCGGATGTCTTTGCTCCCGTCGTCGTTGGCGGCGAGCCTCGCCAGATGGAGGCGGCGGAACAGGATCCGCAGCCGCCCCGGCTCGCGGCTCCAGCGCCGGAGGACCTCCAGCGACGCCTTCCCGCCGGTCACCCGCAGCTTGTCGGCGACCGCGCGCAGGTCGGCCATCGGCGCGTATTCGGGCAGCGTGAGCACGTTGTCCAGACCGCCGAACCGCCCGATGAACTGCTCAAAATACTGCGTGTTCGTCGGGTCGGCCAGCGTCTGGCCAAACACCGGCGTCCATGACAGGATGATCGTGCAGCCGGTGTCGTCATTGATCTCCTGAAGGTAGTTCAGCACCGGCTGATCCGCGCCGCGCCTCTCGTTGTGGAGCTTCTGCACGTTGTCCACGATGATGGTGCGCTTATTCGTGAGACACTTGCCCAGCCGCACCAGCCGCTCCGAAGTCCCGGCCGAAATTGGGATGCCGAAGGCCGCGCCCAGCTTCATCTGGAAACGGGACAGCCGTCCGCTGCTGGGAGCCTCGACATGGGCCGTTTTCCCCTGGTTGTGCAGCAGTTGGCGGCGCTTGAGCATCCGGCTCTTGCCGGTGCCGGTGCTGCCGCAGATCGCGCCAAACTTGCAGGGGTTCTCTGGCGCGCTCACCGCGTCAATGTAGGCGTCCAGCTCGCGCCACGTCGGCGTCTCGACGAACGGCAGGCCGCCCGCCTCGCTGTTGAAAACCACCCAACGCCGCAGGAATTCCGCGATCTCCTTCACCAGCGCGAGGCCGGCTGGCCCGCCCGGAACCTTGCCCGCCTGCATCCGCTCCAGTCGGAATTGCCGACCGCTCAGGAGCCGGTAGGCGTAGTCCTCGCTCACCTCGATCTTGCCCTCCTTCCGCAGCAGGGGCGGCAGCAGTTTGTAATGGCCGTTCAATTCCTGGAGCACGACCTGGTTGATGAAGGCCACGTCCTCCATGACTTCGGCCGGATAGTGCGCGATGCTCGACTCAAACTGCGCGATGTCCTTGCGGATCGTCAGGCGCGTGCCGAGGTCGGTTCCCAACTCCGGGTCGCTATCGTCGGCGGGATTTGGGCTGGATGTGGTCATGTGGTTGATCTCCGTTTTCGGGTGATGATCGAGACCGGTCGGCGTGGTCGCGTCGCCCGGCGGTTGTTGGTTTGAAAGGGAAAAATTAGAGAGTCTCCCGAAGCTGCTGGAGCCGGCGACTGCGAGCGGCTTGGAGGCTGGTCTGTGCGGCCCGCTCGCGCCGCTCGGCGGGCGTCAGTTCCGGCGCGGTAGGCTTCGTGCGCCGGGGCGGCTCCTCCAGACGCGGCATGGCCGCCAGTGCCGCCGCGTTGTGCCGCCGCAGCTCGGCTACGGCCTCGTCGGTGTCCACGAGCAGGTAGCCGCGCAACAGCTCGCGGTCGGCCACCCGCGCGCCGCGCACCCGCCCGATCTCGCGGTGCAGCGCGTCGCGGTCGGCCAGATCCACCCGGCCCTGCCGCGCCACGCTGCCGAGGATGCGCCCGGCCTCGTCGGCCAGCACCACGCGGCTCGCGTCAGCGGCGAGCGCTGCCACATAGACCGTGCCCTCGCAGTCCTCGTCGAGGAGTGGGTGCTGCGGCTCGCGGAAGATGAGCGCGTCGTCGCCATGCTCCGCGCGCGAGATCGTGATCTTGCCGTCGCGCACCCGCGCCGGGAAGCGCGGCCCCTGCACATAGGTCAGCACGTCGTCGTCCACCGTGGTCAGCTCCGTGCCGGCCAGCAGCCGGCAAAACCGCTCCGCCGGTGACTCCAGCCGCGAGATGACATTGCCCTTCACCGCCGCGATCTCGTCCTGCTCCACCGCCGACAACGCGACAAACTCATGCCACGGCCGGAAATTCTCCGCTGGCGACCGCCGCCACTCCTGCACCCGCTCAAAACCCTGGATCGCGTGCTGTGTGCGAAACTCCAGCAGCTTGATTGTCCGTGCAAAGGCAGCGCTCACCTCCGTGAAGGATTTCAGGGGCGAGCGGAAATACGCCGCCAGCTGCGCGTCATCCCGCGCCCGAGCGAGAAGTTCCGCCGTGTGCG